>ONBD01000066.1 GCA_900315985.1 uncultured Eubacteriales bacterium
CGTGGCCTAAAATGTCGGGGTATTCAAAAATGGTGAATATATAATCGGAGCAGTCAGGCTTTTTAACATCCTTCAAGGCGTTTTCAAGCGTACCGTCATCATTTTCAGCTTTGAGATACAAGGCTTTTACGCCCTTTTCTTCGGCATATTCCTTTTCTGCACGGTAGGTTGACTCCTCTGCGGTAAAATGACCTGTCCACGATACATAAAAAGCGCTCTTTTCAGTCAGACCGTCCTCGGTAAAGGCGAGAATTGAGCTTTTCGGTTCAACTGCCTTAACGGCATTATTATAATAAATAGTGCTGTCTTTAGGCTGAAGTCCTGTCAGTATTGCGCCCCAGCCGGGACCTGTGTCTGTTTCGTGAGTAAGCGGCTGCGGATAAGGCGTGCCGCCCGCATAGGTGAAAATTGCGTGTCCGCCGTTTTCAAGAAGTTGCTTTGCTGCGCCTCTGTCAAGCTTGTCAAGGTACAGCAGCATATCAGTCCGCAGACCGTCATAGCCGAGAACAATAGCCTTCTTTTTCTTTTTACCCTCGGGCAGCGGTGCTTTGAAATGCTTTTCGAGTATGTTGTAAACAACGGTCTGCGGTAAAGCAGTTTCCATAGTGTTGTCCATAAAGCTCAGCTTTTTGAATTGGTCAGCCTGAGTAACAATTTCCTTATTTGAAATAATAAAGGTTATACGCTCCTGAAGAGTCGGTCCGCCGTGACCGAATTCATATCCGCCGTGGTCGGAGGTTATAAGAACAAGCCAATCCTCTTCGTCATAGGTGCGCCTTGCCATAATGGCGTCAAGAAAGTCCATGCCTGCCTGCTCTGACGAGAAGAATGCCTGCATATATTCGGGCTTTTCGGGTAAAAACTTAAAGCCGTGCCCGTTGTGGTCGGGGTATTCAAGTATGCAGAAGGTAAAATCGGAGCAGTCCTCCGATTTTATATCGTTAAGCACATTTGCACAGGTGCCGTCATCATCCTCTGCACGCACAAAAGAGATTGGCAGATTTTTCTGTTCAATATAGCTTTTCTCTTTAAGGTATGTTGCGCCGTCCTCGTCAAAATGACCTTCCCATGACACATAGAAGGCTGCTTTTTTTGCCGCACCGTCCTCAACAAGCTTCAGAAACAGTGATTTAGGCTCAAGCTCCTTTGTAATACCGTTGTCATAAACCTTGTTGTTGCCTGCAACCGTGCCTGTAAGCATTGAGCACCAGCCCGGAGCTGTTGAGGTGTCCTGAGTAATTTTTTCAGGGTAGGGCACACCGCCTGCATAGGTAAAAACGCCGTGGCCGCCGTTTGAAAGGAGATGCTTTACAGCGCCTCTTTTAACATTGTCAAGGTAATTCAGCATTTCGCAGGTGCAGCCGTCATAGCCTATAACTATTGCCTTCTTTACCTTTTTGCCTTCGGGCAGAGGTGAATAAAAGTGCTGCATAACAAGGCTGAAAAGTTCAGTCTGATTATAGGCTGTCTGCCAGGTGTTGTCCAATATTTTTATTTTTTCAAGTCTTTCGGTATAGCTCATTTTTACACCCCGTTTATTCTGCTGTTACCGGCTCGGTGTCTGCGTTGTCACCACCGTCAACTGAATTAAGATAATCCTCGACACGCTTCTGTCTGCGCTCGGAGAGCTCGTAATACATTTTTTCTCTCGTCTTTTTGTTTATGGGCCACAGGAATTTAGGAATAATTCCGAGTGCGCTTGTTATAAGGGGAACAATGGTGCAGAGTGCAAACAGCCAGAATTTTGTGCTGTCGTCCTGGGTGCCGATTTTAATTCCCTGAACATAACCGATTTTTTTCATAATAAGCGTACGCACAGTGCCCATGGCAATACTCTGCAATTTCAGCACAAGCCCCCGGGCAACGCCCGTTGTAGCTTCCATACGGTAGCCGTGCTTCCATTCGCAGTAGTCCATAGCCTCGTTCCACAAATCAGTGTTTATAACCTTGTTAACACCGAACAGCAGTTTGTTCAAAAATTCCCTTAGTCCGTAGGCTACAAGCATTGGCTTGAGCTTAAGATAATTCTTGTTATGCAAACCGAACAGGAAGAAGCCGAGCAGTACCATATCGCCGTACATATCCGAGCCTGCCCAGATTGCTCTTGATGAAAAACGCTTGCGGATAGGGGAAACAAAAGCATAGCTGACGCTTCCTACGGGTCCTGAAATACCGCTGACAAGTGCCAGAATAGTATTTATCATGGATTTGCCGCCGTGAACATCTATCCAGTAGTTGCGCTCGTCGGATTTTACGCCGAAGCCGCTGAGAAAATCCGAAAGACACATAAGCAATACGGGGTAGTTCGTAAATATTGCTCTCAAGCCTTCTTTTACGCTCGGGCGTTCAATGGACTGCGGAACACGCTCTCTCGAAATTACGAAGAACCACAGCGTGAACGCACATGAAATTATGGCAGTCGAGGTGCCCATACCTGCAAATATGCTTCTCAGCGGAACCTGAAGTTTACCTGTTGTAACCATATCGTATAAAAAGCCCATTATGTACTGAGGCAAATCCTCACCCATCCAGCCTGTAAGCAATTCGGCGAGGGTAATAAGCCTTATTCGCTCATTCGGGTTCGGCGTAATGGTTGACATATAGCCGCTTTTTGCAACGGTTGTAAAGGTGCTTGCAGTTTCGGTCAGTATGTTGAACGCAAAATAGAATATAAGCTTCGGCACAAAGGTTGCGCTTGTTTTCGGGAAGAAATACGGTATGAACCAGTAAAGCAGTCCTATAAGCGTAAGCGGAACCTGAAAGCCTATAAGGTAAGGTCTGAATTTACCGAGCCTTGTTCTTGTGTTGTCAACGAGAGTAGCTATGACTGTGTCGTTGATGACATCCCATGCGCCCGTAAATATATTCACAATAGCCGCAATGCCGAAATCAATTTTGACTACATCCCATATAAAGCGTTCCTTGAAGCCGTCAATATGAAAAGAGTTCGAGAAATCGTTAAAAAGATATGCAAGCGTTTCTTTGGAGCCGACATAGTTAAAGCTTCGGTAGACATTAGCCTGAGCTCTCAGCTCCCTTGAGTTTTTCGCATGCAATGTTTCATCAGTTCTGAGGCTCATCCGTTTTCACCTCCAATTCCGTAGCATAAACTATAAGTTTGTCTGCGTATGTGTGCTCGTCATATTCAAGCGTTGCCGTAACGGTTACAGGCGTTTCTTTGCTGCCGACAGCGTTTACAATGCCGTCTGCGCTTATGTCGAGTATTCCGTCCTCCGAAACTGCGAAGCTTAATTTGTAATTCTCTTTTGTTGTTTCGGAATTTACTCTTACATCAAGCGGAAGCGACACGGTTTTGCCGGTCTGTACGACTAACTGTCTTTGAGTAAAGCGTAAGCCGTAGCGGAAAAGGTCAAGGCTTTCTGTCTTTTCAAAGGGAATTTCAAGCTTTGCCGTTTCGGCTGACAGCGCTTTGTAATCCTCTGTGAAATCAACAGCCGTTTTTAATGTAACCTTCTGCTTTATTTCCGCCCATTCAAGCGAATTGTCGGCATATCTTATTTTGAATTTTGCCGTAATGCTTTCGGGTGCAATATCAACAGAAGAAACGCTGAGGACAGGCTCAAGCTCCTTTTCTACTTCTGCTCTGATATCGCTTTCAAGCATCGCCTTTGTGTCAACAGCTTCGGGCTTTGCAGTAAGCGTTATGTAATAATAACCGTCATCAACCGTTTCGCCGTTTTCGTCAGTGGTTCCCTTTTCTGCAGTGAACCCGATAATATCTGATTTTCCGAAGCTGAGCGAGGGAATCTCCTTCAGCTGAGGTACGGGAACATTCTCATAAGCCTCGTAAAGTCCGCCGACTGCGCCCTGCGCTGTCTCAAGCACTCTTGCAAATGCACGGCTGTCGGCTTCGTTGAAGGGCGCAGCCGTCTCACTGCCGCCAAGCTTTACCGAGCAGTGCCTGCTCAGCTCAATGTCATCGGCTGACATACAGGAATTAAACAGAGCGCTTACATAGTCAAAAGCTTCTTCCGCTGAAGTCGGCAGAGCCGTCATGGCTTCTTCTGTTATGTCCTCGGGCATTTCAAATTGAGGTTTGTTTATTTCGTTTTTAGCATATATTGCAAGGCAGGCAAAGCAAACACCTATAAGCGCCGCAACGCCTAAAACACCAAGAAAAATTTTCATCGGCTTTTTCATTTTGAATTTGCCTCCTCTTCCCTGGCTTTTGCTTCTTTTTCAAGCTGAGCTTCAAGCTCTGCGGCTGTTTCTTCCTCCATTGCCTGCTGAAACTCTTTCATTCGGGTTGCATGTTCTTCCTCGCTTTCAAAAACGGGAAGCGGCAAATCGTCAAGGTCAACCTCACCTGCTTTTATTTTTTTCAGAAGCTCTTTTCGTTTCGGATCGAATTCTCTGTAAACGGGTTCAACGCCTTTTTTGAGCATTTTGGTATTTATGAATACCAGAATAAGATGAAGCACAAAGCAGGCAACTCCTCCGAAGCCGCAGCTGAATGACGCATACGGCACTGTCTTTACAACAGACATAGCGCAAATAATTGCGGCTGCCTGCGCTGCCAGAGAAAGCACGCACGCAACTACCGAAGCATTCCTGAGCATTTTCGCTGTTTTGTCAGGCTTCAAAAAGCTCAGAAGGAATATTAGCAGTATTGCAGCATCAATAATTACAAGCAATGCAAAAAATGCAAAATCTATAATTACTCCGAGCGTTGCGTTTGAAAAGAGAGTGCTTTTAAGGTATGCCGGCACGGCAAATAAAAGCCTGTTTCCGAAGGACTCAATAATACCTATCAGCCCGAGCGACAGCTTTTCTTCATACAAAGGAAGCCTAAAGCTTACGGTACAGAAGGGAATCATCATAGCGCAAATTGCGCCGACAATGAGTATCATTCTGAATATTGCAAGCAGGCTGCCTATGAAAACGGCCTTTATTCTTGCAACAAGCATACGGGCAACTGCATTTTCAAGCTCTGTTTTTTTCGCATCCCGTTCAAGCAGATAATCCTGAGTAAAATACAGAATGTTTACTCCGCAATGCCGACAGTTCGGTTTTAAATCATAAAAAGGAATATCGGCACCGCATTTCGGACATTTCATTTTGTCATACACCCCACTCCCAAGACTTTATTTTAAACTGATTTGAATTTCGTCATCATTGCCTGTTCGGCTGTTGTATAAGAAATCCTGCGCAATTTCCCTGAGAGAAGAACCCTCGGGGATTATTTTTTTGACTTGCTTTATATTAAAACGCTCCACAAGCCTGTCGGCACGGGCAATCAACCCGTCAAGAGCCTTGTACTCAACCGTGTCGGGAGTAAACGGCGCATTGCCAGTGAAAATATGCCTGAGAATTTCAAACACCGTGTCAGTAAGCTTTATGCTTTTAAGCTGCTGCTTTTGCGTGGGGGACATTGCCCTCCAGCTTTTTCCGAGCTTTGCGACGGTTGACATTTTCATTTTAATTGCCTTTTTACTTGCAAGCTTAACAAGTGCTTTGTACTTTCTTAATTTATCGTCAGGCAGGTAACCCTCGGCAAGATCCAAAAATTCGTCATAATCGCTTGCCGCAAGGGGAATGAGCTTTTCCCATATACCCGGGAAGTTCAGAGGGTACAGATATTCATAAGCAGAAAGTCCGCCTGTATCCAATCCGTTGAGCTTGTCAATACCGATGCTTATTACATTACAGCTTCCGCTTTCTGCGTCAACCGTAACCTTTCTCATTTTGCCTGCGGAATTTGCAAGCGCAACGGTTGAAACATCAACAAACCAGTTTCCGTAGTCATCTGTATACTTTCTTATGTTCTGTATATGCGTGTGTCCCGTAAAAATAACTCTTACGCCGTTTTCGCACATTATTTTCCACAGCTCACGGTAGCCGCCGTACATTTCATGGTCTGCTACATGGCGGTAAATCTCCCAAGGAGGAAGTACCGGGTGATGCGTTGCAAGCAAAACATAATCGCCGTCATTTTCAGCGGCTTTAATTTCATTTTTGAGCCATTCGACACCGTCCTCAAAAAGACCGCAGTAGCCTCCGCCGTCGCCGTTGTCGACAATGGCAATAAGCCTTACTCTGTCGCCGAGCTTTACCGAGTACGAACCGCTTTCACGGTGAACGCTCAGCGCCTGCTTCGGTCCGTAATCGCAATAGAATTCATACAGACCGCCTTTTTCCATTGACTCAACAGGCTCTGTGCCCGTTTCGGTGTAGCGGCAGCCTGAAAACCAGTTGTTGTCCTCGCCCGAGCCGCTGTAATCGTGCGTGGCATAAATGACATAAACCTTTTTGCCTGCGTTAACAAGTCTTTCAAGCCTTTCTCTGAATTCGTAATGTGAATTCATATCGCAGTTATTGACATTGTCGCCCGTGAAAAGCACGGTGTCGGTTTCGCTGTCAGCAATAATTTTATCAATAAATGTGTCAAGTATTTCAGGCGTAGCTTTAAGCGCTATCTGGTCAGAGCGTTCACGGAAGGTAATCGGCTTACCCTCAACCCAATTCTTTTTTGAAACATAATGGGAGTCTGTCAGCAGATAAAAGGATGTAACTGCCATGAGCACCACCACCTTTGCAGTGAATAGTTTTATAAATACTTACGCCTTGACCGAAATTTTGTTAATGCCCTTTTTAAGTCTGTATTTTTTACCGAAGATAACTGCGCCTGCCTTTGAGCCTGCGGGTACGGTAAACTCAAAATCCCAGCCGTCAGCGGTCTTTTTGTAGTACGAAGCTGCTTCGCCGCAAACTGTGTCAACGGAAGCCTTGACCCACGGAATTCTCTCGTCGGGAGCAGGGGAGAAGGTAATCTTCCTGTAACCCGGCTCATCCTCGTCGGGACAGATGCCCGCAAGGCATCTGAACATCCACGAAAGCACGCTGCCGTATGCGTAGTGGTTAAAGGAATTCATACCTGCGTTTGCAAAGCGTCCGTCGGGGAATATACCGTTCCAGCGCTCCCAGACGGTAGTTGCGCCCTTTGTTACGGGGTAGAGCCATGACGGGTACTCCGTTCTCAACAGCAAATCAACTGCAAGCTCGTCTGCTCCTGCTTCTGTCAGCGCATACAGCAGATATGTAGTGCCGACAAAGCCTGTAGTTATGCGCCCGTGCTTTCTGACATTTTCGGCTAACTGAGCCTTTGTTACGGCAGGCTTGTCAGTAAGACCGAAAACAATTGCAAGTACGGCGGCAGTCTGTGTTTCCTGCTTCATTCTGCCGTTTGTCATATATTCGCTTCTGAAGAAATCAACAGTTCCGTTTAAAAATCCCTCGTAATCTCTGTCATCTTCATAACCGAGAATACGGTTGACTCTCATCAGAGTTTTAATACCGTAAGCGAGAAAAGCAGTCGAAATAAGACCGTTGTCCGTTTCACCGCAAACTTCCTCTTGATAGAGGTCTTCCAGACTCAGCCAGTCGCCGTAGCCGCCGTCGGTCCACGGATGCTTCATTTTTCCGCCGCCGTTGCGCAAGCCCTCGTTTATCATATAGTCAACCCATTTTTTCATAAGCCTGTAGTGCCTTGCAAGTATAGCCTTATCACCGTAAGCGACATACATTTCCCACGGGGCTATAACTGCGACATCCTCCCACACGGGAGAGTTGAAGCCGTTGACGCCGTGCCAATAAACACTTATGTAAGGGCATACATGCGGTAAAGAGCCGTCGGCAAGCTGGTCGGCTTCAAGGTCGTTAAGCCACTTGTCAAAGAAAGCTCTTACATCATAATTTATAGCTGCCGTGCGTGAGAACATTGCCGCATCACCTGTCCAGCCGAGTCTTTCATCACGCTGAGGGCAGTCGGTGGGAATGTCGAGGAAATTGCCCTTCTGACCCCATACGACATTCTGGGCAAATTTATTTAAAAGCTCATTTGCACAGCTGAAATACCCCGTTCTTTTCATTTCGGAATGAACGACTATCGCTGTAAAGTTTTCGGGCTTTACAGACTTAAGGCCGATTACCTGAATATATCTGAAGCCGTAGAAGGTATATGAAGGCTTAACCGTAAACGGCTTGCCGTCGGAGATAACTGTATAAGTAGCCTTTGCGCCCCTTAAATTTTCGGTATAGACATTGCCGTCTTTGTCGAGCACCTCAAAGTGTTTTATTATGATTTCGGTGTCCTTAGGAACTTTGGCTGTGAATTCAACATAGCCCGTAATCTCCTGACCGAAATCTATAACGGTTTCGCCTTTGGGAGTTTTGATAAGCTTAACGCCCTTAAAGCGTTCCTGCTCACGAATCGGCACACCCTCAAAGGGAATAAGATGATTTCTCATGTAACTTATCTCAACTGCTTTTGACTTTTTTGACTCCTTAATGCGAAGGTCAACGGTTTCGCCGTTATATATGTTGTTATATATAATGTTGCTTTTTGCTGTTTGCCAGCTGTTGTCAGTAGGAAATTCATCAACACTGCCGTCGCTGTAAATGACCTCGAGCGTACACATAAGAGCTGCTTCGTCGTACTTTAATTCATCAGTACCCCAGCAGTCAACATCATGGAAAAACCAGCCCTTGCCTACGCCAACCTTAAGCTCGTTTTCGCCCGGTGTAAGCATATCGGTAACATCATATGAAATGTAGCGAAGCCTTTTTGTGTATGAGGTCCAGCCGGGCATAAGCACATCTTCGCTTACTCTTTTTGAGTTTATGAATGCTTCAAATACACCGTGTGCAGTTATGTGAAGGTAAGCGCTCTTTACCTCTTTTTTAATATCAACCGTTTTGAAAAAATCGGTTGCGGCGTCCTTGTTGTTAGCTCTGGATTTAATCCAGATTGCCTGTAAAAAGCTTATCATTTTTTACTCCTTTTATGTAAATAAAATTGGAATTTGAAACCTCAAATTGTGTAGGTAGTTATACCGCCTCATAGGGATTTAATAAAGACCTCCGAAACCGTTGAAAATAAAGGATTTTTCGCACCC
>ONBD01000032.1 GCA_900315985.1 uncultured Eubacteriales bacterium
TTTTATATTTCTGCGCGACACGGTATAAAAATTCAAAATTTCGACGTGAGAAATAGCGCCTTTTTTCTTGACATCGGATCGTTTTATGTGATAGAATATATACGGATAATTTAATAACTTCCCGTTACTGACGGAATAATGTGGAGCACCACAGAGGAGCAGGTACAGATATTTGTCGACCGTCTGGGCATACTTGAACATAAAGTCCAAGTGTGTCCTTTTATATTTTATAGGGAGGAACACTAATGAAAAAAGTCGGAATTGTTATGGGCAGTGACTCGGATCTTCCCATCATAAAAAAAGCAACCGATACATTAAAGAGCATGGGCGTGCCTTTCGAGGTGCATATCTACTCTGCGCACAGAACGCCCGAAGAGGCAAAGCGCTTTGCTGAGAGTGCAAGGGAAAACGGCTTCGGCGTTATAATTGCAGCAGCGGGTATGGCGGCGCACCTTGCAGGAGCTATTGCGGCAAACACCACGCTTCCCGTTATCGGTATACCATGTAAATCTTCAAATCTTGACGGCATTGATGCCCTTCTGTCAACAGTACAGATGCCAAGCGGAATTCCCGTGGCTACTGTTGCAATTAACGGGGGAGTCAATGCCGCTTTATTATCCTGTCAGATTTTAGCGCTTGAGGACAAAGAGCTTGCAAAGAAGCTTGATGACAAGCGTAAGGCTGATGCCGCCGCAGTTCTTGAAAAGGATAAAGATGTTATAAATCAACTTTAATATACAGGAGGAAACTACCAATGGAAAAACGAGCACAGTTATACGAAGGAAAGGCAAAAAAGGTTTTTGCAACAGATGACGAAAATCTTGTAATTGTATCTTATAAGGACGACGCAACAGCACTTGACGGTCTTAAAAAGGGTACCATTTCAGGCAAGGGCGTTGTAAATAACCGTATGTCAAACTTCCTTATGCAGATTCTTGAGCAGAACGGTGTTAAAACTCATTTTGTTGAGGAATTAAGCGACCGTGATACAGTTGTAAAAAAGGTAAGCATAGTACCCTTAGAGGTTATCATCCGTAATATTTCGGCAGGCTCGTTCGCAAAGCGTTTCGGCGTAGAAGAGGGAATTGTATTTGATGAACCTACTATCGAGTTTTCATATAAAAATGACGATTTGCACGACCCGCTTATGAACGCTTACCATGCAATAGCATTAAAGCTTGCTACAAAAGAAGAAATTGACACAATTAAATCAATGGCATTTAAAGTTAATGAGATTTTAAAGGCGTATTTCTTAAAGCTTAACATCAAGCTGGTTGACTTCAAGCTTGAATTCGGCAGACTTGCAGACGGCACAATAGTACTTGCAGACGAAATCTCACCCGACACCTGCAGATTCTGGGACGCTGACACCAACGAGAAACTCGACAAGGACCGTTTCCGCAGAGATATGGGCGGCGTTGAAGATGCTTATAACGAAATGATGCGCAGAGTTTTCGGCGACAACAAATAATTTTTATCTGTTTCACGGAGGAAATATATGGGCGGCTTTTTTGGCGTGACTTCAAAGCAGGACTGTATGCTTGATGTGTTCTTCGGTGTTGACTACCACTCACACCTCGGAACAAGAAGAGGCGGTCTTGCTGTATACGATAAGGAGATAGGACTTCAGAGAAAAATACACAATATAGAAAATGCTCCGTTTCGTACAAAATTTGAAAAAATATTCAACGAGCTTCAGGGCACTTCCGCAATAGGCTGTATCAGCGACACAGACCCTCAGCCGTTGCTCATCCGTTCAAATTTAGGTACATATGCAATTTGTATGATTGGTATTATCAATAATGCTCAGGAGCTTATTGACAAATATCTTTCATTTTCAGGCGGTCATTTTGACGCTATGACAGGCGGTAATGTAAATCAGACCGAACTTTTAGCGGCGCTTATTGACCAGAAAAGTGATTTTACCGACGGCATCAGCTTTGCTCAGAAGTCTATTGAGGGCACTGCTTCTATTCTTATTTTAAAGGATGACGGAACTATTATTGCCGCAAGAGATAAGGTCGGCAGACTTCCTGTAAGCGTTGGCAAGGGAGAAAACGGTTTTGCAGTTTCTTTTGAAGATTTTGCATATCAGAAGCTCGGCTATGAGGATTATAAAGAATTAGGACCCGGTGAAATAGTTGAAATTACTCCCGAGAAGCTTACAGTTTTAAAGCAGCCCGGCAAAAAAATGCGTATATGTTCATTTCTGTGGACCTATTACGGCTATCCTACCTCTACATATGAAGGCGTAAATGTTGAAGCCATGCGTTACCGTAACGGAATAATAATGGCTGAAAACGACAGCAATAACAAATATATAAAAGATATTGACTATGTCGGCGGAGTACCCGATTCAGGCACACCTCACGCAATAGGCTATGCAAACAAAAGCGGCATTCATTTTGCAAGAGCTTTTATAAAATACACTCCTACATGGTCAAGAAGCTTTATGCCCGTAAATCAGTCTGACCGTAACAAAATAGCTAAAATGAAGCAAATTCCCGTTTTTGAGCTTATTAAAAATAAAAATCTTCTGTTTGTTGACGACTCAATAGTCAGAGGTACACAGCTTCGTGAAACAGTTGAATTCTTATATGAAAACGGTGCTTCAAGCGTTCATATGCGTTCAGCGTGTCCGCCTATTATGTACGGCTGTAAATATCTCAATTTCTCCCGTGCGACAAGCGAAATGGAGCTTATAGCAAGACGGATTATTTTAGAGAATGAGGGCGAAGAGGGCTTTAAGCATATTGATGAGTATTCCGACGCTAACACTGAAAGAGGCAAGGCGTTAAGAAGACTTATATGCGAAAAATTCAATTTTGCTTCCCTTGAATTTCAGTCGCTTGAGGGCGTTATAAAGGCAATAGGACTTGACCCTGAAATGCTCTGTACTTATTGCTGGAACGGAAAGGAATAATTTTATGAATCTTAATTCTAAATCAGACGCTTATGCAGCGGCAGGCGTTGATATAACTGCAGGTTACAAGGCTGTTGAGCTTATGAAACAGCACATAGCAAAAACAATGACAAAGGGCGTCTGCTCCGATGTCGGCGGCTTCGGCGGTCTGTTTGAGCTTGATCTGACAGGTATTACAAAGCCCGTACTTGTCAGCGGTACAGACGGTGTAGGCACAAAGCTTAAAATGGCTTTTCTTATGAATAAGCACGACACAGTAGGCATTGACTGCGTTGCAATGTGCGTTAACGATATTATTTGCTGCGGCGCAAAGCCGTTGTTTTTCCTTGACTACATTGCATGCGGCAAAAATGTTCCCGAAAAAATTGCTGACATTGTAAAAGGCGTTGCAGAGGGCTGCGTTCAGTCGGGTGCGGCTCTTATAGGCGGTGAAACTGCAGAAATGCCCGGCTTTTACCCCGAGGATGAATATGACCTTGCAGGCTACAGCACGGGTGTTGTAGATAAAGATAAGATTATTGACAACAAAACTATGGCAGAAGGCGATGTAATAATTGCTTTGCCTTCGAGCGGTGTTCATTCAAACGGTTTTTCCCTTGTAAGAAAAGTGTTTGATGTTGAAAACAGCGACATAAAAGCTCCCGTTGATGAGCTTGGCGGAAAATCGGTTGGCGAAACACTCTTAACACCTACCAGAATCTATGTTAAGCCCGTTTTAGCTCTTCTGGAGCAGGTTAAGGTAAAGGGTATTTCACATATAACAGGCGGCGGCTTCTATGAAAATATTCCGAGAAGCATTCCCGACGGCTTGTGTGCAAAAATCGACAAGTCTGCTGTTAAGGTTTTACCCATATTCAAGCTCATTCAGCAGAAGGGCGGCATTTCGGAGCATGATATGTTCAACACCTTTAATATGGGCGTCGGAATGAGCATTACAGTTTCCGAAAATGATGCTGAAAAGGCACTTGAAATATTAAAAGCAAACGGTGAAGATGCATATATTATCGGCGAAATAATCAAATCTGAGGAGAAGATTGTGTTATGCTGAATAAAATTCTTTCTGGTATCAGCGCAGGAATTCTTATTTCAATAGGCGGCAGCGTTTTTCTTGCATGCGACAACAAGTATGTAGGTGCTGTTATGTTCAGCGTTGCGCTGCTCTGTATTTGTCTTAAAGGCTATTCTCTTTATACGGGTAAAATAGGTTTCATACCCGAAAAACACGATAAAGAGGCTTTTTCGGTACTGCTTTTAGGTCTTTTGGGCAATTTAATCGGTACTGTTGCCTGCGGTTATGCTATAAGATACGCTTTACCTGCTTTGAGCGAAACTGCTGAAAAAATCTGCAGTCTTAAGCTTGAACAGACATTGCCTCAAACGCTTATAAGAGGTCTTTTCTGCGGCGTGCTTATGTACCTTGCTGTAAGCATTTTCCGTGACAGGCAAAAGGTAATAGGTATTCTTTTCTGCATACCTGTATTTATTCTTGCAGGCTTTGAACACTCCGTTGCAGATATGTTCTATTTTGCGGCTTCGGAAATTGTAAGCCTGAAAGCATTTGTATTCATAATGATGGTTGTATTAGGCAATACAATAGGCGGTATGCTGCTTCCTGTGCTTATGAAAGCAGAGAAAAAGGAGAATTAAATGGCAACGAATAAGGCTAAAATTGCCGTGCTCGTTTCGGGTGGAGGCACAAATTTACAGGCTTTGATAGATGCTGAAAAATCAGGCATTATAAACAGCGGTGAAATTGTTCTCGTTATCTCTAACAAAGCAGACGCTTATGCTCTTAAAAGAGCAAAGAAAAATGGGATAGAAACGCTTGTAATTAACAATAAGGCCTACAGCACAAGAACTGAATTTGAAGCAAAGCTTATAGAAGCTATTGATTCAAGAAATATTGACATAATTGTTCTTGCAGGATTTATGTGCATACTTACCGAAGACTTTACTTCGCATTATCCGAAAAGAATAATCAATGTACATCCGTCTTTAATTCCTTCATTCTGCGGTGACGGTTTTTACGGTCTCAGAGTTCACAGTGCTGCCCTTGATTACGGAGTTAAGGTAACGGGAGCAACGGTGCATTTTGTCAATGAAATTCCCGACGGCGGAGAAATAATTATGCAGAAAGCCGTTGAAATCAAAGACGGCGACACACCTGAAATTCTGCAAAAAAGAGTTATGGAGCAGGCAGAGTGGATTATTTTACCTGCTTCGGTTGAAAAGGTAGCAAATCAAATTATAAATAAATAATTGAAAGGGCGTAAATTATGGTAGTTAAAAATCTTAAAGACGAGCTTAATTCACTTGATTATCACGGCAGGGGAATAATGCTTGCAAGAAGCGCAGACGGCAAAAAGGCTATTGCTGTTTATTTTATAATGGGCAGAAGCGAAAACAGCCGTAACAGAGTTTTTGTTGAGGACGGGGAGGGTATCCGTACACAGGCTTTTGACGAGTCAAAAATGGTTGACCCGCATCTTATTATCTACGCACCCGTCAGAGTGCTCGGTAACAAGACTATTGTTACCAACGGTGACCAGACAGATACAATTTACGATCTTATGGACAAGCAGATGACCTTTGAGCAGGCATTGCGTACAAGAGAGTTTGAGGATGATGCGCCGAACTTTACACCCCGTATTTCGGGTATTATTCACCTTGAAAACGGCGATATGAATTACGCATTATCAATTATAAAATCAGCTGACGGTAACCCTGAGTCCTGTGAAAGATATACATACGCTTATTCAAATCCGCTTCCTGCAAGAGCAAAGTTTATTCACACTTACGAAGCTGCAGGCAATCCGTTACCGAGCTTTGAGGGCGAGCCTAAAACAGTCGAGCTTCCCGACCTTGACATTGACGCTATGACTGAGCTTGTATGGAATAACCTTAACAGCGACAACAAGGTATCACTTTTTGTAAGATACATTGACATTGAAACAGGCAAATACGAAACAAGAATAGTTAATAAAAATAAATAATTAAAGGAGTAACTACTATGAAAGAATTTGAACTTAAATACGGCTGTAATCCAAATCAGAAGCCGTCAAAAATCTATATGCATGACGGCAGCGATCTTCCTATTGAAATACTTTCAGGCAGACCCGGTTATATCAATTTCCTTGACGCTTTCAACTCATGGCAGCTTGTCAAGGAGCTAAAAGAAGCTTTGGGACTTCCCGCAGTTACCTCCTTTAAGCATGTAAGCCCCACATCTGCGGCAGTAGGTATTCCGCTTTCGGACAAGCTTAAAAAGGCTTGCTTTGTTGACGATATTGAAGGGCTTGACGACTCGCCTTTAGCCTGCGCTTATGCAAGAGCAAGAGGCACTGACCGTATGTGCTCATTCGGTGACTGGGTAGCTCTTTCCGATAAATGTGATGTTACAACAGCTAAAATGATTAAGCGTGAGGTTTCAGACGGCGTTATAGCGCCCGATTATGACCCCGAAGCGCTTGAAATTCTCAAATCAAAGAGAAAGGGCAATTACAACATAGTTAAAATTGACCCCAACTTCGTACCTGCCGAGCAGGAAAGAAAACAGGTATTCGGAATTACCTTTGAGCAGGGCAGAAACAATTTCAAAATCAACAGGGAATTGCTTTCAAATGTTGTTACTGCAAACAAGGATATGCCCGAAAGCGCAATCCGTGATTTGATTGTTGCTCTTATAACACTTAAATACACTCAGTCAAATTCAGTTTGCTATGCAGTTGACGGTCAGGCTATCGGTGTCGGAGCAGGCCAGCAGTCAAGAATTCACTGCACAAGACTTGCAGGCAGTAAGGCTGACACATGGTTCCTGAGACAGGCTGACAAAGTGCTCAATCTTCCCTTTAAAGATGATATCGGCAGACCTGACAGAGATAATGTTATTGACGGCTATATCAACCAGAACGAAGAGGATGTATGTGCTGACGGTAACTGGCAGAAGTATTTTAAGACTCAGCCTTCGCCCTTTACAAAAGAGGAGCAGAGAGCTTATCTTGATACAATAAGCGGTGTATCGCTCGGTTCAGACGCATTCTTCCCGTTTGGCGACAATATTGAAAGAGCATACAAGAGCGGTGTCAAGTACATTGCAGAGCCTGGCGGCTCAATCCGTGACGATCAGGTAATTGAAACCTGCGACAAGTACGGTATGGCAATGGCATTTACAGGTATGAGATTATTCCACCACTAATAATTAAATCAGGAGATTTATATGAAGCTTTTAGTTGTAGGCAGCGGCGGCAGAGAGCACGCAATTATTAAAAAGTTAAAGCAAAACAAAGGCGTTGAAACTATATATGCACTGCCCGGTAACGGCGGAATTGCAAAGGACGCTGTTTGCGTTGATATTTCCGCTACCGACATTGAAAAAATTGTCAGCTTTGCCGTTGAAAATAAAATAGATTACGCTGTTGTTGCGCCCGACGATCCGTTGGTACTCGGCTGTGTTGATGCGCTTGAGGAAAAGGGGATTCCCTGCTTCGGACCGAGAAAGGCGGCGGCAATTATTGAGGGCAGTAAGGTCTTTTCAAAAAATCTTATGAAAAAATACGGTATTCCTACCGCAGAATATAAGGTTTTTGATAATTCCGAGGACGCTTTGAAATACATTGAAACCGCGCCGATACCTACTGTTATCAAAGCTGACGGACTTGCTCTCGGCAAGGGAGTAATTATAGCTCAGACAAGAGAAGAGGCTAAGAACGCAGTTATTTCAATTATGAATGATAAGCAGTTCGGCAAAAGCGGCGACAAAATAGTTGTTGAGGAATTTCTTGAAGGTCCCGAAGTTTCGGTTTTGAGCTTTACAGACGGAAATGCAGTTGTTCCCATGATTTCCTCTATGGACCATAAAAGAGCAGGTGATAACGATACCGGACTTAATACGGGCGGTATGGGTACCGTTGCTCCCAATCCTTATTACACAAAATCCGTTGCCGAGGAATGTATGCAAAGGATTTTCCTGCCTACCGTAAAGGCTATGAAAGCTGAGGGAAGAACCTTTAAAGGCTGTCTGTATTTCGGGCTTATGATTACCGAAAACGGTCCTAAGGTAATCGAATATAACTGCCGTTTCGGCGACCCCGAAACTCAGGTTGTATTGCCTTTGCTTGAAAGCGACCTGCTGACGGTTATGCAGGCTGTAACAAACGAAACTCTTGCGGATACCGAGGTTAAATTCAGCGACAAATCCGCAGCCTGCGTAATTATGGCTTCCAAGGGTTATCCCGTTAAATACGAAAAGGGATATGAAATTACAATTCCCGAGGATATTGCCGCAGATGTATTTGTAGCAGGAGCTAAACTGTCTGACGGCAAGCTTCTTACAAACGGCGGCAGAGTTCTTGGCGTAACAAGCGTTGCCGATAATCTGAAATCAGCTTTGGAGCTTTCATATAAAGCAGTTGAAAAAATACATTTTGATAATGCTTTTTACCGCCGTGACATAGGCGCAAGAGCCTTAAAAGCATTGGAGGCATAATTTTGGTTTACAGAGTATTTGTTGAAAAGAAAAAAGGACTTGACAATGAAGCGCAGGCTTTGCTTAATGATGCAAAGCAGCTTTTAGGAATTTCCGCTCTTGAAAAAGTAAGAATTTTCAACCGTTATGATGTTGAAAATATAACCGGGGAGTTGTTTGACTACTCGGTTAAAACCGTTTTTTCGGAGCCGCAGCTCGATATTGCTGCAAGTGAAATTCAGGTTGGCGATGCCACAGTATTTGCAGTTGAGTTTTTACCCGGTCAGTTCGACCAGAGAGCCGATTCTGCTGCTCAGTGTATTCAGATAATATCTCAGGGCGACAGACCTTTAATCCGTTCGGCTAAGGTTTATGCGCTGTACGGCAATTTGTCGGACGAAGATATTTTTGCAATCAAAAAGTATGTAATCAACCCTGTTGAAGCAAGAGAAGCAGAGCTTAAAAAACCCGAAACGCTTAAGGTTAACTACGAAATTCCGACAACCGTTAAAACTCTTGACGGCTTCTGCGCTCTTTCAAGAAATGAGCTTGAGCAGTTTGTTAAGGATTACGGTCTTGCCATGGACGCTGACGATATAGAATTCTGTCAGACATATTTCAAGTCAGAGCACAGAGATCCTACAATTACAGAAATCCGTATGATTGACACCTATTGGTCTGACCATTGCCGTCATACAACCTTTTTAACTGTGATTGACGATGTTAAATTTGAGGACGAGCTTTTACAGAATGCTTATAATGACTATATAAATGTCCGTAAGGAGCTTGGGAGAACTAAGCCTGTATGCCTTATGGATTTGGCAACGGTTGCAGTAAGATATTTAAAGGCTAACGGAAAGCTTAAAAAGCTTGACGAGTCTGAAGAAATCAACGCCTGCACGGTTAAAATTGAGGTTGAGGTTGACGGTGAAAAGCAGCCGTGGCTGTTACTCTTTAAAAATGAAACGCATAACCATCCTACAGAAATTGAACCCTTCGGCGGGGCGGCTACCTGCATAGGCGGCGCTATCCGTGATCCGCTTTCGGGCAGGAGCTATGTTTACGGCGCTATGCGTGTTACCGGTGCTGCTGACCCGACTGTTCCCGTAAGTGAAACAATCGAGGGTAAGCTTCCTCAAAGAAAGCTTGTTACTACTGCGGCGGCAGGTTATTCGTCATACGGTAACCAGATAGGTCTTGCAACAGGTATTGTTGATGAAATTTATCATAAAGGCTACGCCGCAAAGCGTATGGAAATAGGCGCAGTAATTGCGGCTGCTCCTCAGGAAAATGTACGCAGAGAAGTACCTGCTCCCGGTGATGTTGTAATTCTTTTAGGCGGCTCAACCGGCAGAGACGGTATAGGCGGCGCAACAGGCTCATCAAAGGCTCACAATGCTCACTCGGTTGAGACCTGCGGTGCAGAGGTTCAGAAGGGTAATGCTCCCGAGGAGAGAAAACTTCAGAGACTTTTCAGAAATAAGACAGCCTGCCGTATGATTAAGCGCTGTAACGATTTCGGCGCAGGCGGCGTGTCTGTTGCAATAGGTGAATTAGCCGACGGTCTTGTAATCGACCTTAATGCTGTACCTAAAAAATATGACGGTCTTGACGGCACAGAGCTTGCAATTTCCGAATCGCAGGAAAGAATGGCTGTTGTTGTTGAAAAGGAAAATGTTGACGCATTTCTGGCTCTTGCAAAAGAAGAAAATCTTCAGGCTTGCCCTGTTGCAATAGTTCAGGCAGAGCCTCGTCTTGTTATGAACTGGAACGGCAATAAGATAGTTGATATCAGCCGTGAATTTTTAAATTCAAACGGTGCAGACAAGCATATAACTGCAGCTCCCGTTGCCGCTAAAACTCCCGAACAGGTAATCTCGGGCAGTTTTTCAGAGAATTATAAGAGAATAGCAGGGGATTTGAATATCTGCTCAAAGCGTGGACTTTCAGAGCGTTTTGACTCTACAATCGGTGCAGGAACAGTGCTTATGCCCTTCGGCGGTAAAAATCAGAGAACACCTATTCAGGCAATGGTACAGAAAATTTCCGTTGAAAAAGGCCATACGGATGATTGTTCACTTATGGCGTGGGGATATAACCCATTTATTACAGAGCATAGTCCTTACCACGGCGCATACCTTGCCGTTGTTGAGTCTGTATGCAAGCTTATTGCAACAGGCGCAGAATTCAAGGATGTATATCTTACTTTCCAGGAGTATTTTGAGAGATTGGGCAGTGACCCCAAGCGTTGGGGTAAACCTCTTGCCGCACTTTTGGGTGCTTTTAAAGCACAGCTTGAATTGGGCATTGGCTCAATCGGCGGTAAGGACTCAATGAGCGGTTCTTTTGAAGATCTGGATGTTCCGCCTACGCTTGTTTCCTTTGCGGTTACTACTCAAAAGACAAAAGATATTATTTCACCCGAATTCAAAAAAGCAGGCAGTAAGGTAATTTTGCTTTCAGCAGAAAATGACGAAAACGGTCTGCCGAAAACAGAGTCTTTGTTAAAACTGTTTGACACGGTTACAAAGCTTGTTCGCTCGGGAAATGCATTGTCTGTCTATACACCCGGACTTGGCGGTATAGCAGAGGCAATTCTTAAAATGTCTATGGGTAACTCCGTTGGATTTAAGTTTAACAATAAACTCTCGGTAAAAGATATATTCTCATATAACTATGCCTCGTTTATAGTTGAAGCAGCTGACAGTGCCGATTTGTCGGAATTTGTTATCGGCGAAACAACAGAAGAAGAGCTTATTTCATATAACGGCGAAATTATAAAGCTGTCAGAGCTTGATAAAATTTATGAGGACAAGCTTGAAAGCGTTTATTCCTGCAACATCAAACAGTCAGCTTCAAAAATTGAAACCTTTAGTTATAAAGCTTCAAGCTATCCTGCACCTGCAATCAAGTGTGCAAAGCCAAAGGTTTTAATTCCTGCCTTCCCCGGTACTAACTGTGAATATGACTCTGCAAAGGCAGTAAGCGACGCAGGCGCAACACCCGAGATTATTGTCATAAATAACCTTAATTCAGACGGTATTCAGAGGTCGGTAGAAAAATTTGCCGAAGAGCTTAAGACCGCACAGATGGTATTTATACCTGGCGGCTTTTCAGGCGGTGATGAGCCCGACGGAAGCGGTAAATTTATTACTGCATTCTTCAGAAATGCCGCAGTTAAAGAAGGCGTAACCGATTTGCTTGATAACCGTGACGGACTTATGTGCGGTATCTGTAACGGCTTCCAGGCGCTTATAAAACTCGGTCTTGTGCCTTACGGTAAAATCATTGATACTGATGAAAGCTGTCCCACTCTTACATTCAATACAATAGCAAGACACCAGTCAAAGATAGTAAGAACAAGGATTGCTTCCAATAAATCCCCGTGGCTTAGTCTTATGAATGTCGGTGATATTGTAAATGTTCCGATTTCTCACGGTGAGGGAAGATTTTACGCCGGCGAAGAGCTGATACTCAAATTAGCCGAAAACGGTCAGATTGCAACTCAGTATGTTGATTTTGAAGGCAAGGCTACAAGCGATGTTCAGTTTAATCCCAACAATTCTATGTATGCTATCGAGGGCATAACATCACCTGACGGCAGAGTTTTCGGTAAAATGGGACATTCCGAGAGGGTAGGCGAAGGTCTTTATAAAAATGTTACAGGCAATTATAATATCCGTATGTTTGAAGCAGCGGTTAAATATTTTAAATAAGAGAGGGTAATACTATGGCATATTTATCTGACATTGAAATTGCACAGGCATGTGAAATGGAACACATTTCCGAAATTGCAAAAAGAGCTCATGTAGATGAGAAATATGTTGAGCAGTACGGCAAATATAAGGCAAAAATTGATTTGAGCCTGCTCAATGAATCAAAAAAGGATGACGGCAAGCTCATTTTGGTTACTGCTATTACTCCCACGCCCGCAGGTGAGGGCAAAACAACTACAACAATAGGTCTTGCAGACGGACTTCGCAGAATAGGCAAGGATGTTACCGTTGCTCTTCGTGAGCCGTCATTGGGTCCTGTTTTCGGCGTTAAGGGCGGCGCAGCAGGCGGCGGATATGCTCAGGTTGTTCCTATGGAGGACATAAACCTTCATTTCACAGGCGACTTCCACGCAATAGGCGCAGCCAACAACTTGCTTGCAGCTATGCTTGACAACCATATTCAGCAGGGTAATGCGCTCGGTATTGACCCGAGAAAGATTACATGGCACCGCTGTGTAGATATGAACGACAGACAGCTTCGATTCCTTGTTGACGGCATGGGCGGCAAGGCAAACGGCGTTCCGAGAGAGGACAGCTTTGATATTACTGTTGCTTCCGAAATTATGGCTGTATTCTGCCTTGCAAGCTCAATTACTGACTTAAAGGCAAGACTTTCAAGAATTATTGTAGGCTATACTTATGATGACAAGCCCGTGACTGCAGGTGATTTAAAGGCAGTAGGCGCTATGACAGCTCTTTTGAAAGATGCTTTAAAGCCTAATCTTGTTCAGACGCTTGAAGGCACTCCTGCATTTGTTCACGGCGGACCGTTTGCAAATATTGCTCACGGCTGTAACTCTGTTATTGCTACAAAAATGGCACTTAAGATGGGCGATTACACAGTTACAGAAGCAGGCTTCGGTGCAGACCTCGGCGCAGAGAAATTCCTTGACATCAAGTGCCGTATGGCAGGACTTACACCTGATGCAGTTGTTATTGTTGCTACAGTCCGTGCGCTTAAAATGCACGGCGGTCTTGCTAAGACAGAGCTTAACACTGAAGATTTGAACGCTCTTGAAAAGGGTATTCCTAACCTTCTTCGCCATGTGTCAAACATTAAAAATGTTTATAAGCTTCCCTGCGTTGTTGCTGTTAACCGTTTCCCGACAGATACTGACGCTGAAATTGATTTCATAATCAAGAAGTGCAGGGAATTAGGCGTTAATACTGTGCTTTCTACCGTCTGGGCAGAAGGCGGTAAGGGCGGCGAGGAGCTCGCAAAAGAGGTTGTCCGTCTTTGCGAAGAGGAGAAAGGGGATTTCACCTTCTCATATTCAGACGATTTATCAATAATTGATAAAATTAAAGCTGTTGTTACAAAGGTTTACGGCGGTGACGGAATTCACATCACACCTAATGCAAGAAAGCAGATTGAACAGCTTGAAGCTCTTGGCTTCGGTAATGTGCCTGTTTGCATTGCAAAAACTCAGTATAGCTTTTCCGATGACCCGTCAAAGCTCGGCGCTCCCGAAGGCTTTAAGGTTACTGTAAGAAATGTAAAGGTTTCTGCAGGCGCAGGCTTTATAGTAGTTCTTACAGGCGATATTCTTACAATGCCCGGTCTTCCCAAGAAGCCTGCCGCAGAGAATATTGATGTTGACGAAAACGGCAGAATTTCAGGCTTGTTCTGATAAAGAATATTATATTTAAAAGCAGACCGAAAGGTCTGCTTTTTGCTATGTGACTTTAATATCCCTTTACATAACAATACACTATATTTTACTTGTTATTATACAAAATGTATGTTAAAATGTATAACATACAAAGCAAACCTCACCGCATATATTTATTGGGGTGGTTTTGTGAAAAGGTATTATGTATTTATATTTTTATTTTCAACTGTAATTATTGCTCTTTGCTGCTGGCTTATTTATTACACAAGCGAAAACTCTGTTATCACTTCGGCTTCGGTAAAAGAAAAGAAGGAATTGACCGTTATAATTGACGCAGGGCATGGGGGATATGACGGCGGAGCAGTCGGAGCAGACGGCACATACGAAAAACAGCTCAATCTTGAAATTGCAAAGAAGCTTGAAGAAATACTTAAAAGCTACGGTATTTCAACCGTTATGACAAGAACTGATGACAATTCAATTCACTCTGAAAACGCTGTTACAATAAGAGAGCAAAAGGTTTCCGACATAAGAAACCGTATGAAAATTATGGACAGCACAGAGAACTGTATTTTTGTAAGTATTCATCAGAATTCTTTTACGCAGGCAAAATACAGCGGAACTCAGGTGTTTTATTCTCCGAATACAACCTCAAGTTATATTCTTGCCGAGGAAATTCAAAGCTCTGTTAAAAATATTATACAGCCTGAAAATGACAGGCAGATTAAAAAGTGCGGCAGCAGCGTTTATCTTTTGTATAATGCAAAAAAGACTGCAGTTTTGGTTGAGTGCGGCTTTATGACAAACAGCGATGAACTGAACTTGCTGAAAAACGAAGAATATCAGCTTAAAATGGCTTTTTCAATAGCAAACGGTATTGTTAACTATATAAATAAAGGAAGTTAAATATGGCAGGAAAAATTAAATCTGTATATGTTTGTTCCGAGTGCGGTTATGAAACGGGCAAATGGCTCGGTCAGTGTCCTAAATGCAAGCAATGGAGCACGCTTGAAGAGGAAATCAGAACCGAATCAACTGCAAAAGCGGGCAGGGGAGTTTCACTTTCCGGCAGAAGTCAGGTTTATACGCTTTCGCAGATAACTGCCGACACAGAACACCGTTTCGATACAGGCTTAAAGGAATTAAACAGAGTTCTCGGCGGCGGTCTTGTCAAAGGCTCAATAGTGCTTTTAAGCGGCGACCCCGGTATAGGCAAATCGACCTTGCTTTTACAGATTTGTCAGCCGCTTGGTAAAACTCTGAAAATCCTTTATGTATCAGGCGAGGAGTCAGCGCATCAGCTGAAGCTCAGAGCAAACAGATTAAAGGTTAATACTGAAAATTTATCTGTACTTTGCGAAACAGACGCACAGTACATCTGCGAGGTTATATCGTCAGAAAAGCCTGACCTTGTTATGATAGATTCAATTCAGACTATGAATATACCTGAATTAAACTCATCAACGGGTAGTGTAACTCAGGTCAGGGAAACTACAAATTTGTTTATGAGAACTGCAAAAAGTCTGAATATACCGATTATAATTGTCGGTCATGTAAATAAAGACGGCAATATTGCAGGACCGAAGGTGCTTGAACACATTGTTGATGCTGTTTTATATATTGAAGGCGACAGAAATTTCTCATACAGAATATTGAGAGCGGTAAAAAACCGTTACGGCTCAACAAATGAAATAGGTATGTTTGAAATGCAGGATTGCGGACTGACAGAGGTAAGCAACCCGTCGATGATGCTGATTTCCGGCAAGCCTAAAAACACATCGGGAAGCTGTATTGCTTGTTTAATGGAAGGCTCAAGACCAATAATGGCAGAGGTGCAGAGCCTTGTAACGCCCACGGGCTTCGGAACACCGAGAAGAATGGCGTCGGGAATTGATTATAACCGTATGTCAATGCTTATAGCCGTGCTTGAAAAAAGGGCAGGGTATTTTCTCGGCAATATGGACTGCTATGTAAATATTATAGGCGGTTTAAAAATAGACGAGCCTGCCGCTGACCTTTCTATAGCTCTTGCCATAGTTTCAAGCTTAAAGGATTACGCCGTAAGCGAGGATGTTTTAGCATTCGGCGAAATAGGCTTAGGCGGTGAAATAAGGGCTGTAAACAGCTGTGAACAGCGAATCAGAGAAGCCGCAAAGCTTGGTTTCAGAAAATGCGTTGTGCCGAAATATAATCTCACTAAAATTCAGAAGAATTTAAAAGAAAACATTGAGGTTATAGGCGTAAGCAATGTCCGTCAGGCTTTTCAGGCTATTATGGAGTAAGATATGGGATTTACAGTAACTCCTAATTTACCGAAACACAAAGTATCAAAAATTATTGCCGGACAAGGTATAATTCCTTATTTAAATGAGCTTAAAAAGCTTAATATCGAGGTAATAATTTGTGATGAAAACACTTTGATTTCAAGCTCTTTAAGATATCACGCCGATTTAACAGTTAACTACTTGGGAAACGGTAATTTTTTACTTGACAAAAGTCAGAAAAGCCTGTCCGAAAAGCTGAAACTGCTTGGATATAATGTTGAATTTATAAATAAATCGGTTAAAGACGGGTATCCTTACGATTCAGCGTTAAATGCAACATTAACTGCTGATACAGTAATCTGCAATTACAGTATTACAGCTGACGAATTGAAAGATTTTATAAACAAAAACAACTACAACATTGTCAGCACAAATCAAGGTTATTCTAAATGCTCTGTTTGCGCAGTAACAAATAACGCTTTTATTACAGATGACGAGAGCATATACAAAGAGCTTAAAAAGCAAAAATATGATGTTTTATATGTGAAAAAGGGGAGTATAACCCTTGACGGCTTTAATTACGGTTTCATAGGCGGCTGCTGCGGTAAGCTTTCCGACAGTATAATTGCGTTTTGCGGAGATATAAGCAGACACAGCGATTATAACAGCATAAAAGCATTTGTAAAAAATTACAATATTGAATTATTAAGCCTGGGTAAAAACATACCTGAAGATATAGGAAGTATAATACCGATATACGAAATCGATTTTTGAGAAAAGAGGAATATTATGAGAAAAGGCAAATGGTCGAATTTCTTCGGTGCGATGTGCGCCGCAGGAACGCTCGGTACGGTAGCAGTTGCTTCAAGGCATCTTGCAAAAAAATACGGTCAGAAAATCAATAATGAAAAAATTATAAATCTTGACATGAACAAAATAATAAACCTCGGCATCGATAAGTTCTTAAAAACTGATGATGACGAGTTATTGAACAAAGTTGACTTTTTACTTAACAAAGAAAATCCTGAAGAAACTCAGGGGAATGACGAAAATATACAAAAATAACTTTACATATAATTATACATAATTGATATTTTGTATAATTAAGGCGAGGGATTTAGGGCAAAATACAGCTGAATATGGCTTAAAATGCTATTTTGTATGTTGCCGCCGTTCAAACAAATACAATGTATTGCTTTAATAATGATATAATTATTTATATTTGGTAATCATTCGTAAAATTTTTCTTCAAACATTTTATTTATTTCACTAAAAATCAGCTCTGCTCTGGAGCCGATAGAAATTTTCTGAATGATACTTTGTTCATTTTAAACATTTCTATTCGATGGCAAAAATGCAAATCTTTTGTTTATAATCTTAAAAATCAGTTTTTACCTGTAATTAAACAGCTATGATTTAATCTTTATAATGATTTATACATAATTATATGTGAGGTTTCTATTCAAGACTATAATTGTTTAATTATCCGATTTAATAAACATTCGCCTGTCAATGTTTACATTGTAACTATAAACAGCCAATGATTATTTATCTTAACTTCCGATATTTATTTAAATAACTATTATTATTGCGTGAAACAGTTTCACAAAGGAGCTCTAAAATGAAATATGCTTCTTCGGCAGATTTGCCTGAATTGCTTAAAGAATTTTTACAGCATATTTATGTAGTTAAAAACAAATCTACGCTTACTGTTGAGGAATATTGCCTCGACAACAAGCTTTTTCTTAAATTCCTTAAAAAAAATAAGGGGTCAGTCCCCTCCTCTGCTAAAATTGAAGATATTGATATAAGAGATATTGATATTAATTTTCTTAAAAAGGTTACTCTTCTGGATGCATATACCTTTTTATCTTATTGCAAGGACGAAAGAAACAACGATTCTGCAGCAAGAGCAAGAAAGGTTGCAAGTATAAGAAGCTTTTTCAAGTACCTGACAGTACAGAGAAAGCTGTTGGATGAAAATCCTATGGAAGAGCTTGAAACGCCTAAGCTTAAAAAGTCCAAGCCCAAGTATTTAACACTTGAAGAAGCGCAGAAGCTTCTCGGAGTTGTTGACGGAAAATACAAGGAACGTGATTTTTGTATACTTATACTGTTTTTAAACTGCGGTCTGCGTCTGTCAGAGCTATGTTCAATAAATTATAACGATATAAGAGATAACGGTACGCTTTATGTTACAGGTAAAGGCAACAAGGAACGCACAATTTACCTGAACGAAGCCTGTATTACCGCAATTAAAAACTATATGGCTGTAAGACCTGTCGACAATGTCAAGGACAAAGACGCACTCTTTTTAAGCGGAAGATTACAGCGTATTAGCCCCAAAACCGTTCAGCATCTT
>ONBD01000031.1 GCA_900315985.1 uncultured Eubacteriales bacterium
ACCGCCGTTGTTACCCTGATACTGATCGATTCCGAAGAACTGGTGGAATACATTGGTTTCCTTGCCGAGCGACCAACCCTTGCCGGAATCAAGCGAGCCCGTGGTGTCGTTGTCGTTTCCGTCACCGGTCGCTCTGATATATACAATACCGGTGTTATATGCCTGCTGCATTCTTGTACAATAAGAATAGTCGGCAATCATATAACTTAGGGTATATCCGACGCCCATTGAGATATTGTTTCCCGAAATATCGTCGTGGAAGCTCTTGACGTCAAGCAGGGTTACGTTATCACGAAGTCCGCCACTGAAGAAGCTGTGGTCAAACTTTCCGCTTGCGCTGTTGAACTTCTCGAAGTAGTAGTCAGAACCTGAAAGACCGGAAATTGAAGGTACCTCGGGGTCTCTTATACTGATTGCAAACGGCTCCGAAAGGTAACCCATTGAAATGTCAACCTCATGGCCTCCGGAGGTGTAGTAGTCATTACCCTGTGCCGGAAGCAACAATCCGGGATTTTCGTTAGAGCCTGCCGCCCATACGTTAGCACTCCATTTACCTGCGCCCGGGTTGCTCGGTGCTGACGGGAAATTATCATCATTCTTCCATCGAAGCAGCGAGGTATAAGCAAGATTGCCCATAACACTGCCTTGAAGCGCCGAAGAGGTTGTGTAAATATCGCCGTATTTGCCTGTGGGATAGAACTTGCCGGTGGTTGAGCTGTAAGCCGCACCAAGTGTTGCAACAGGAACATAGCCCTTCCAATAAAGAGTTGATGTTTTCCAACCGTAAATGTCGGTTACTGCCGGGATATATCCGCAGTAGAGAGTGTAGGACCGAGTCGGATATACGTTGTTATTAACGGTTGAGTTACCCTGTATCGGATAGTAATTACTGTTGCTTGTGTCAATCTGGATTGCACCGACAGAGGTAATGGTTATAAGCGAATTGTCCGACGGATATTCGTAGCCCGTAGCCTCTTTATATCCGGTAACATTAAGCTTTGTGTTCTGTGTATTATCGCCGGTAAACCAAGTCCACTGTGTCTGTGCTGCGCCGTCGAAGTCAAAATCGGAACAAGCACCGTTGGCTTTTCTGTTTGTAACACTACTGAAGATGTTGTTTTTCCACTTTGCGTTTACAACGTTACCTATTGTCATATAGTAGGTATCGTCGTTGGTAACGTTTGCAGTGAAATAGTTAGTAGTAATTGCCTCATACTTAAAGAGTGAAACCTTACTTGAGGTCATGATTGCGTTAACATCTCCGCCGGTTTTGCTTGACGAAACAAGGTTTGCGTCAGAACGGAAAACCGACTTGAAGTTTGCCTGAGTAGTAAGCTGGCGGTTAAAGTTTTCAAAGCCCTCTTTAAGTCCGCCCGAGGAATTAAGGTATACATAACGGTTGTAGTTGTTAAGGTTGTCGCCGCCCCAGTAGTAGTTACCGGTGGTTTCATTTCTCCAGAAACGTCTAACCTGACCTGCGTCGCCGCCCATAACGTAATAACCGTACTGGTTAACACCGCCCGAGCCGTTGTCGCCCTTACCTTTTTCAACCCACTCAACATCGTTCATTGCCGATGTAAGCGGAGCGCCTGACATTTTCTTTGCAACGATATCCATTTCACCGTAATGATCTGTTGAAAGATCAACGCCTGCAGTTGCATAGTAATAATAGTCGTTCTTTCCTACAGGCTTTTCGCCGACAAGGATAATTTCAGGTGCACTTATTTCAACTTTTACACGGTATTCGGCATTGTCGCCGTCGCAGTATGCAATCCAGAGCGGTGAATGCTCAAAGCTGATTACATCGTTGCCGCCGTAGAAGGTGAAGGTTGCAGTGCCCTGCTCGGTTGCCCTGATGTCATAATAGTTTGTTCCAACCAACTGCTGGACTCCTGAGGAGTCGGTGTTATAAACTTTAAAGTTATATGCACCGGTTTCAAGTTTGTTGTACGCCTTTGAGTTAAAGTTAAAGCCCTTCGGCACAACAACTATATCCTTTTTAATAAAGTCATCAGTCAGCTGTGCGGGGAAGCATACCATTCCGTTAGACAAGGGTCTTGTATAGAAGGTTGCATATGAATTCGGAGTGTTGTTGTTTTCCGAAATAATATTACCTTCAACAACATTGTCACGGTCAGAAAGCGGAAAGCTTACCGAAATTGACTGATTGTTTGCGTTTTTAAGAATAATCGGAACGTCCGAAACGTGAGTTTCATATCCCGTATCATTAGCATTACCTGCATTTGCAACAAGTCGTTCCATCAAGCTTGTACGCTTGTAGGTCGTTCTTGTAATGTCACCGGCAGTACGGATATTGCGGTAATAATTCATGAACAGAGGTGTGAACACTAAAATAATCAATGAAAGAAGCGCCAAAGCAACAAGCACTTCAACCAAAGTCATACCTTTTCGGGCCTTAATCCTTTGGAACAAGCCGTTTTTTCTGTCACTCATTCAATTACCTCCTTTTTATAGTAAAAACTATTGTCTTATAAGCAATCATATTTTTTAACCGTCGATCCAGATAAGACTGGTATCGTCTGCCTGTGAAGGTGGAATCAAGTCAACATACTTGTCGTTCATTTCAATTGAAATCTTTCTCATTGCACAGTATGTAAGATCATCGTCTCCATTACCCGCACCGTTTCCGAGAACATATGTTGTGGGTGTGCTTTTTGAGCCCGATGAGGAGTAATAAAGACCCATAACCTCAGCGAATCTCTCGAGAACATTATCGGAATATTTCTTTGTAGCGATTGAATAATCAATGAAATACTTGAACAGATCAATTCCGTAGCCGCTTCTTCCTCCGCATTGCTGAGGAAGGTTGTCATCGTAGAAATATGTATCGCCTGCTGAGAAAGCCTTATAACGATAAGTGCCGACATTGGGAACTTGAAGGTTTATAAATACATTTCCACCGAAGAAAACTCTTCCGCAAGTGCCGTAGCCTTCTCTTGAAGCGTTTGAGCCTGTTGTGATTTCGGCGCCGTTCTTGTCGGTAACCCTTCTGCGGTAGATGTCCGCCTCAACCTTTCCGGGATCGTTTGCATCTGCACTCTCCTGTTCGGCAGTTCCGAGTACAACCGTACTCCATGCATAGTTTCCGCCGATAGCGGAGGCGATATTTGTAAGATTCTGGAAAAGCTTGAAGGTGCTTCTTGTAAAGCCATAAACATAAATATCTATATCACCGTTGATAACGATATTATTTCCTCTAAGGAACATAATGTTGAAGTAACCTTTACTGGGCGTAACATCAAGATCCGAGTTTAAGAAAAGATTGCTCTTTCCAACGAAGGAAACCATATTGCTCTGGTTAGGCTTAAAGGAAATTACTCCGTTCGAAGGCGGATTCATAATCATATTACCTGTGGTATAAGCCATAAGAATTGGTATCGTCTGCGAAGCTACATTTATTTTATTTTCATACGAAATACCAATGTATTTTCCAATTAATGGAATATTCTTAAACAAATCCACCTTAAGCGTAAGCTCGGTGCCCGTCTGATATTTACCGAGAACATTAAAAGACTCTATTCTTGCCTTATCCACGGTAACATTGTTTCCATCCTCATCCTTTATAGTAGTTTGGCCGTTAACGCTACCGTCAATAACACCTGCTTTAAGTCCGGAAAGCAACTCGTTATCGTTATTTGAGTAATATCTTCCGAGTGCCTGAACAGGCTCTGCCATATATGCCTTTTTTCTTGCGGAAGCAACTATTTTGCTCTTGTCGGTATCACTTGACGGCTTTCCGCTGAGCGCATAGCCCGTTGCCTCAAACTGCCTCTGTGACTCGCTGATTTCTGTCCAGTATGAGGTGAAGCCGGTCAGGTTGCCCTCTGTTTCTTTAAGAAGCTTTGTAGGCGTTTTCTCGGCAGAGGTTGTTACCTTAACCTTGTAAAAGCCGATAACCTGATTGTCGTTATAGCTTCCAATCCCCGCAAAATCAACATATTTATAGCTTCCGTTATCATATACAAGGTAAACATTGTTTGAGTTGATTTCTGCACCCTCAAAACCGGTAGAGCTTACAAGGCTTACAGCGTTTGAATCCGAACTGTTAATGGCAATCTGATATGCGTACGAACTTGCCTCAACACCTGCCTGTGCCAAATACTCAGCCTTTTTATGGTTGGAAAGATATCTGACTGATCTTAGACTACTGATGCTGTACAGATACATTGCCGTGCCCATCAGTGAAAGTACAAGCAAAAAAAACATGACATATATGATTGCAAATCCGCCGTTTTGCTTCAATTTATTTTTCATACAAATCACCCTTTTCGTGAAAAACAGTTAAAACGAATCTTTTACTCCAAATAAAAAACATTAACCCTATGATTATTATATAAAAGTCATATTGCGCAGTTTTGTTGAAAATATGAACCAATTATTAACAAATTAAACGATAACTCTCATTACCTCTTCAAGTGAGGTTCTGCCACGCATAGCCTTATGTATACCCTCTTGCTTAAGGGTGTACATACCCTGTTTCATGGCTAATTCCTTAACCTCTGAAACGGTGGCACGGTCAAGTATAAGGCGTTTCATCTCTTCTGTAACAGTAAGGAATTCAAATACAGCTTCTCTTCCTTTATAGCCTGTATTATTGCAGGTGATACAGCCCTTTGGTCTGTAAAGCGTGAACTCCTCCTGCGGATATTCGTTTGTATCAAGGTCGGGAATAATTTTAAGTAATTCTTCTCTTGAAATCTTATATTCTTCTTTACATTTCGGACAAAGCTTTCTTACAAGTCTCTGTGCCAGAACGCCTACCAATGACGAAGCTGTAAGGAACGGCTCAACGCCCATTTCATCAAGACGGGTAACTGCGCCGGGCGCATCGTTTGTATGCAATGTTGAAAGAACCATATGTCCTGTAAGAGCAGCTTCGATAGCAATCTTTGCAGTCTCGGAGTCACGGATTTCGCCGACCATGACGATATCGGGGTCGGAACGCAAAACCGAACGAAGAGCTGCTGCGAAGGTCATACCTGCACGGTTGTTCATCTGAACCTGGTTTATACCTGCCATACGGCGCTCAACGGGGTCTTCCAGTGTAATTGTATTCATTTCAATACGGCTGATTTCATCAAGAACCGCATAAAGAGTAGTTGACTTACCCGAACCGGTAGGTCCTGTAACAAGAACAAATCCGTATGGCATATGAATTGCCTTGTTAAACCTCTCAGCCTGACGCTCTGAGAAATGCAAATCCTTAAGCTTGACAACACCCGTAGTTCTTTCAAGAATACGGAGAACTATCTTTTCGCCGAAAACGGTAGGCATAGTCGCAATACGAAGGTCGAGAACTCTGTCTTCAAATCTTACTGTAGCACGGCCGTCCTGAGGAATTCGTTTTTCTGCTATGTCCATGCCGCCCAGAACCTTAACACGGGATACTACTGACGGGAAAAGCTTGATGGGGTTCTGCATAATCTCCTGCAAAACGCCGTCGATTCTGAAACGGACTCTCATATACTTTTCAAGCGCTTCAATATGAATATCCGATGCGCCTGCTTTAATAGCGTTGTTGATAACCTGATTAACAAGCTGAACGGCAGGCTTATCGTCAATTGAAAGCTCCTCGGAAACATCCTGCTCGAGAGCAGCTTCCTCTTCCTCATCAAAGCTGTCAAGAGAGGAATTCATATTTGCAAAATTCTCGATTGCCGCAGCAAGCTCCATGTCAGGAACTATAACAGGGCAAATCTCGAGACCCGTCATAAGATGGAGGTTATCTATAGTGATAATATCGTTGGGGTTCTTCATTGCAACGAAAACGGTGTTGCCTTCCTGGTAAAGAGGCAAAATGTTGTAACGAAGAGCCATTTCGGGAGTTATTAAATTAGCAACAGCAGCATTAACGCCGATTTCGTTAATCGACACATACTTATAGCCTGTTTTCTTTGCAAGTACTCTTGCTACATCGTCCTCAGTACAGTAACCGAGCTGTGTAAGTATAGTACCTAAAAGATTTTTACTTGTTTTCTGTATCTCCAGCGCTTCCGCAAGCTGTGCTTCGTTAATAATGCCTGCGTCAACAAGTCTGTCGCCTAAGCTGCCGGGTATAATAATGCCTGCCATCTAAATAATCTCCCTTAAAAATGCTAATTTATAAAATGCTGCTTATCTTGAGAATTCAACTATAACAATGTCTGCTTCTTTTTGGTTTGCACTGCTGCCAGAAGTCATATTTATAGTGTCAATTCTTCTTATCTGTTCACCTGTAACAACATCACGGCAGTATGTCATAATATCGGTATAATCACCTATAATATGAATACTTACGCCAACTTGATTTACCAGCCCAGTATTCAACTCTTCATCAAAAGTAAGACTCGTAAGTCTGCAGTGATGCGCCTCAACTTCTTTTTCAATATCAATCATTATTTGCCGCTGATCAAGCCCGTCAGATGAAATCATAGCGTCATACTTTTCTTTCTGATCTTTAAACTGTTCGCTCTGAGCCTGAAGGGCAAGCAATCCTTCTATTTTTGCTTGATTTGTAGCATATGTCTGCTTAACCTTATCAATTTCAACTATTTTTTCATTGATAAGACCTGTTGTATAAACAATCAGAGCAATCAAAGCAATACTTGCGACTACTATTATAGCTATGACAATTCTTACATCGTCAAGTATGCTTGTTTTTTCTTTTGCTTTTGCAGAGGATTCACCTGTTGCCTGTTTCTTTTTAATTACATCGCTCAATGCCATAATTATCAGCCCTCCCCTGTAGTTGTTTCGCTGCTTGCAGCTCCGCCGCTTGTAGCTTCGCCTGATGCAGCTGTTGTATTAGCAACATCTGTTGTTGCAACCTCGCCGTCATCATTTGTAACTGCCTCGCCTTTAGCATCGGTGACGGTTACATACTGCGGAGCGTTGGTAGGCAACTCTATTGCGTTTGCAATGCTAAGTGCCATTGTGAAATTAACAGTCTTTGAACCATCAGCATCAACTCTTCTTTCGATGCTTGTAATCTCAACCTGCTTAACAGTTTCCTGCATTTCCTCTGTCTTAAACATTTCTTCATAGTCCTTAAGATCCTGATAATCCTGAACAGTGCATGTTAAGGTGCAAACACCCTGTGTAAACCAATTCTCAAGGTCTATCTGATTTATTTCCACATAATCCGGAGTTTGATTGGAAATGATTGTGAAGAACTCAACAGCATCCTTATCTGTCGGGGTAATGCTGTTAACAATGTTTCTGGCTGAAACCAGGTCATCATAAATTCTCTGGTACTCCTCAAGCTCAGGGAATCTGCTCTCAAGCTGTCTGTTCTGAGCCTGGAGCTTTTTAAGCTTTGAGTTAAGCACCTGATTTTTAATTGCTACTCCGCCGTAAACTATAAACAAGCATACAAGAATAACAAGTGCTATCTTTGAAATAATGTCAATTTTGTCTCTGCTTTGAAGATGACGCCTGTAACTGTCAGGCAACAAACTAACTTTAAACACTTACTTTACCTCCAATGCCTGTATTGCAAGTCCGATACAGCCTGCAAACTCATTTATCACCTGCTGGTCAAGTCCGAATTTGTTTGCTGTATAATAATCCGGAACTGTTACGGGAATGTTTGCAAAAATCTCGGTTATTCCGTTAACGAGCTGAGCATTTTTGTTCAATGTGGTTAACAGGAATATTTTCTCAATTGGACTGCTCTGGTTCTGCATAGCGTAATAGCTTACCGACGAGGAGGTTTCCTGACCGAGAACAGCGCCTATCTGCTCAATGTCATCAGCTTCCTCTTTGCCTGCAAACAATCTTTTTACGCTGCCTTCTATTCTTTCAGGGATCTGAATTGAACGAACCATTGAAATTTCATTTCCCTTTATAACGATAAAGTTTACAAGGTCCTCTGTCAGATTGAGCACTGCATATTTTTCGTCGCCTACGACACTTGACTGCAAGCCGCTGCAAAGTGAGAGTACGGTTGCGTTGACATCAATAACCTGAAGCTTTGAAGCAGAAAGCACATTTATATACTGCTCAATCATATTTCTTCTTGCGGCAACAAGCATAACATTTGTAACGGGCTGTTCGTCCTCGTTAACGCCGTCGCCTGCAACAACATAGTCTATTTCCATTTCCTGAACCGGAATGGGAATGAACTCCTGTGCCTGTAAAAGAACCATGTTTCTAAGTTTGTCATCGGCAACCTTCGGGAAGGTGGCGTATCTCATAACAACATTTTCGTTGTTAACGCCGACTACAACATCCGTTGCTCTGAAGCCGCCGTTCTGCATAAGCTCTGTAAGGGCAATATTAAATCTGTCGGCATCTCTGATAAAGCCTTCCTCAATTACGCCCTCCTGAAGCGGAATTTTGCCGCAGGCAAGTATAGAATATGTACCGCTTGAACGACTGATTTCCACTGCTCTTATTTCATTTGAATCGACCTCAAAGCCGATAACGCTTTTTATTTTCGCCATAACAAATTCTCCTCATTAGTAGCCTTCAACCGATGTGGATGCCGTGAATATCGGCAGGTAAAGAGCTATAATCATAGCACCGACAAGTCCGCCGATACCAACAAGTGCAAGAGGCTCAACCATAGCCTTAAGGTTCCTTGAAAGTGTTTCAACATCCTCTTCAAAGAATTCAGCAACCTTGTCAAGAAGCTCGGGCAAGGTACCTGCCTCCTCGCCGATGGCAATCATACCTGTAACCATAGGCGGGAAAAGACCGCTTTTATCAAGTGAGTCAGAAATCGCTTTACCTTCTTCTATGTCCTGTATAGCATCTTCAACTGCTTTTGCAATAAGGTCACTGCCTGAAGTAGGTCCTGCGCTCTTCAATGCTTCAACTGCAGTAACACCGCCCGCCAGAAGAGTTGCAAGCGTACGGCAGAAACGGGCTATAGTCTGCTTCGTCATAAGCTCGCCTATAAGCGGAGCGTGCAGCTTGTGCTGCTCCCAAAGCTTGTGCATAGGCGGACTCTTCGCAATAAAATAAATTGCCACAACAACTGCAATAATTGTGCCGAACCATAAATACCAACGGGTTCTGAGAACATCAGAGGCGTTGAAAATGAACTGTGTCAAGCCGTTTATCTCAGTTGTTTCGGGAATCATGTTTTTGAAAACAGGTACCATGAACGCCAACATAGCGTGTAAAAGAACAAGTGCAAAAATACCTATTGATCTCGGGTATGAAATTGCAGATTTAATATTATCCTGCAACGCCTTCTGTTTCTGAAGCTGGTTAGCAAGTGAGTTAAGCGTCTGCTCCAGAATACCGCCGACCTCACCGGAAGCTATCATAGCAACAAACAAATCGTTAAAAATCTTCGGGTACTGAGCAAATGCCTCCGAAAGCGGCATACCGCCTTCAACATTTTCCCTGATCTCGTCAATTGCATTTGCAAGTGTTGCGTTAGAGGTCTGCTTTGCAAGAGTGGCAAGCGATCTCGTAACAGGAACGCCTGCAGACATCATGGCTGCCATCTGTCTTGCGAAAATAGCAACATCCTCGATTTTAACTTTTTTGCCCCTGGCTTTTTTTCTTTCGTTAATTTGCTTTTCTTTGATGTCTGTAACAATAACGCCTGCTTCACGCAGCTTTTCCATTGCTATGGACGAATTGTCCGCAACAACCTCGCCGTGAACATTCTGGCCCTGTTTGTTCAGACCGTCATATGTAAAGGATGCCAAAGCCTGTTGCTCCTTTCCTGTTTAGTAACAAGTATCAATATCCAGAACTCATAAGAAGTCTTCTGACTTCCTTTTCGTCAACGCAATATTCTATAACAGATTCCTTCGTAATCTTCTGTTCTCTGTAAAGCTTCAGTAAAGCCTGGTCCATTGTCTGCATTCCCTGCATCTGACCGGTCTGCATTGAAGCGTAAAGCTGATGCTCCTTTTCCTCACGGATAAGGTTTTTAACCGAAGGAGTGTCTATCATATACTCAACAGCAACGCATCTGCCCTTGCCGTTAATGGTAGGTATGAGCTGCTGTGAAATAACTGCCTTAAGCGAGTTGGAAAGCTGCTGTCTTATCTGTCCCTTCTGACCCTCGGGGAAAGAGTCAATTATACGGGAAACTGTCATCGGAGCGGTCTGTGTGTGCAGTGTTGAGAAGACAAGGTGTCCTGTTTCAGCTGCCGTAACAGCTATCGAAATACTTTCGGGGTCACGCATTTCACCTATCATAATAGTGTCAGGGTCATGTCTTAACGCAGTTCTCAAAGCGTTTGCAAAGCTGTGAGTATCTGTTCCGACCTCTCTCTGACGCACTGTTGATTTTATATGCGTATGAACGAATTCGATAGGGTCCTCAACTGTAACTATATTTGTTTCGTAGCGCTGATTTATATATTTAATCATCGCCGCAAGTGTAGTGGATTTGCCTGAGCCGGTAGGACCTGTAACCAATACAAGACCTCTCGGAAGATTGCAAAGTCTTTTTACATCAGCGGGAAGTCCTAATTTGTCAAGGTCCGGAACTTCAAACGGTATAGCTCTGAAAACCGCCGCCAGAGTGCCTCGCTGAACTATGACATTGCCTCTGAACCTTGCGCAACCGGGGACTGAAACTGCAAGGTCAAGTTCCCAATCCTCTTCAAGTTTATCTCTTTGCATAGGAGATGTTATCTCCTTAAGCATTGTAGATATATCCTCAGGCTTAAGCTTCGGAAGATCCTCCTGTCGCTTCAAGTCACCGTTTATTCTGATACAAGGCTCTATACCTGCAACAAGGTGAAGGTCTGAGCCTCCGCATTCATATGTCTTCTTCAGCAAATCCTGCATTGTAAAAGGATAGTTGCCTGAAACTTCTGAAAATAACACTAAACTTACTCCTCTGTTATCAACAAAATACTTAAAATGGCCATTTCATTTAAAAGCCACTATAGGGTGCAGGAAAATCCTGCACCCGAAGTATAATTACTCACCTGTTTCCATCTCTGCAAGCAATGCCTTGATGTAATCAACCATTTCAGGCGTTGCTTTTACATAAGTCGTCGAAGTCCTTGTAGTACCCGTCTTATCATCAACTAAAATATACTGGAAATCTGAAGCATCGGGAATTTCAGGATGTACTTGTCTAAGAGAATCTATTCTACTCTGACCGACTGAAGCAGTTGCAGTAACTTCTACCGCTCTGTATACAACCTCACCTGTTGTTGCTGTATCCATAGCGTCGAGTAAGCTTCTTATCTGATCCTGCTTCTCCATCGGGCAGTAAACGATAAGTGACTTGGAAACATCTTCATAAGAATTGGTCTTGAAAGTAACATCACCAAGGTTAAGATTTTGAAGTCTTGCGAGCATTTCCTGAGCTGTAACATTTACGCAGTCATAAACGAAGAATGAGTTCTCAAGGTTCTGACTCTGAGCATAGCTGTCAGTATCAAACTCCTTAATCTTTGCCTCTGCCTTGCTTACTTCATCCTCGGCACCTGCAAGCCAAATCTTCTTGGTCATCTTTTCAGGACCGTAAATAGTTACCTGATACGGGAAGCTGTTAACAATTTCAACAGCCATATTTCTGTCAATATACTCAAGCTGAACTTCACGAAGAACTGTGGTGTTGGTATTCGTATTAGTATTAGTATTAGTGTTAGTGTTGGTTTCCGTATTGTTTGTAGTAGTATTATTGGTTGTGGTATTGTTGGTTGTTGTGTTGTTAGTTGTTGTGTTGTTTACTGTCTCATCTGTTCCAGAAGAACTGCTGCTTGCTGCAGCTTCTGCATTCTTGCCAGTCAAAGGCTTATCAACAATATTCTTTATTATCTTAATATCAGTAAGCGCAGCGCCTGTTGCAAATGTATATAATGTGTACGGTCTTGAATTTAAAACAATACCAGTGCTCAAACCTAAATCACTGAGTAAACCGTTAAACTCAGCAGCGTCAATATATGTAAGGTCAATATATGTAAAGTTCTCAGGAACAAGATTGCCGCCGGTCTTAATATTTGAGCTTACATCAAGAAGTGTGATAAGCTCCTGAATCTTAGCAAGTTCTTTCGGGTAAGCGCTGATGTAAACAGTGCTGTCATCCTGTTCTGTTACAACATACTGAACATTCTCAAGACCGAGAGCAGAAGCCTGAGCCTGAAGAACATCAACAGTTATGTAGTCAAGATTAAACCTGGACATAACAACCTTGTCAACAAAAGTACTGTTAAGCTCTGATGCTGTACCTACCATCAGAGTGTTGCCGTCCTTAAGGTATGAAAGATGTGCGAGTCTTGTTACATAGTCAACAGCCTTTAATGCTGTCATCTGCTCAAGATTTACAGTAAGCGTTTCGTTCGAATCGCTTACAAATATAATTGTATAGCCTGCATTCTTTGCAATAGCCGACAATACATCCTGAACATTTGCATCAACAAGATTCATGGAGATTCTGGTTGAAACCCATGAGCCGCCTGTGGGCGAAGTTGAGCTTAACGGAACCTTAATAACATTGCCTGCAAGAATTCTGTCTGCATTGGCTATGTTGTTAGCCGTCATAATGTCGCTTATTGTAACGCCGTAATTCTTGGCAATTCTTGTAAGCGTGTCGCCCTTTTTGATTACATAGTACTGATAATCGCTATCGTCTGCCTTCGCCTTGCTCTTGCCCATAACTGTCATGGGAAGCGCTGCGTTAACAAGCAATATGATTGCCAGAATTGCAACCAAAACAGCCTTTGTCTTTTTTCTTGAACCGTACATAATATGTCCCCCTGAGTATTCTTAGTATATATTATTAAAGGTTTATTCCTTAGTCTTTCATTTCAATTATTCTTGTCTTTTCGTCAAGCGAAACGGTAACCGAGCTGTCATCAATAGCTACGACATACCAATCCGAGCTTCCGACAAAATCGCCGACCTGAACGGTGAACGATGCGTACTTGGACTGAAGTATAGCTGTCCTGTAACCGTCGGAGTTATAAAGAATACCTGTAACCTTTGCGTTTGCAAGAACATCTTCCGAGAAAGGATCCACGCCTTCGGCAAGAGTTTCCTTTTCGGTGCGTTCCTCCTGAGGAAGAATGACAACCGCCTGACCTGCAGCCGTAATATTCTCGTCAACATCAGTGTCGGTATTTATTCCTGTAAAAATAATCATAACTGCTACTATAACGGCAATCGCTACAAATACTGCAGGAAGTATTATTTTCATTTTCGGGTTTTTGTCAAAAAAAGCATTCAACGAACCGCCTTTACGGGCATCTTTCTTTTTTGACCCCTCTTTTAACTGCTTGAACAAATCCTTTATGTCCATATTTTTATCCATAAACGATTACCTCCGTTTTTATATATATAAAGCGCAAAAAAGCGAATTTTAAGGTCGCCGATAAAGCCCTGTTGTCTAAAAAAGGGTGCACTTATACACATATTTATAGTTTATTCTATAACAAAAATTTTTAATAGTCAATAAAAAACTAAAAAAATAGTCAAAATACAAAATATTTCCACACTTATTTTGTAGCTTTTTCATAATTAAAATTTTGGTGTTTTATTATACCGTGAAGCCGGACTTGCTTAAAAATCAGACTTTTCCCGACTCCTTCAAATAAAATAAAAGCGGCAACAAAGCTGTTGCCGCTTTTATCAGATTAAACTATTTGGATTTTTTCTTCTGTGAGCCGCTTGCGCCGTAGCCGTAGCCGTAACCGTAGCCATAGCCGTAACCGTAGCCGTACTTTCTGCCGTAGATTTTGCTGTTTGACATACCGTTTTCGGAGTTGTTGAAAATACAACCGATAATCTCGGTGCCTGAGTTTTCAAAGTTATCAACAGCTCTCTTTATTCTTCTTGCCGAAGCATAATCCTGCTTAACAACAAGAACTATTGTGTCTGCATAGCCTGCAAGAATTGAAGCGTCAGCTATAATGCCGCAGGGAGCTGTATCGATAATAACATAATCAAATTCTTTCTTAGCTGCTTCAACAATTTCTTCCATCTTCGGCGAAGAGAGGATTTCTGTTGAGTTTTCAACTGCAACACCCGAAACAAGAACAAACAACTGATATTTTTCAGAGTACTTAATAGACTCCTTAAGCGTTTTCTTACCTGAAACTATACCGCAGATGCCCTCGTCGTCGGAAGCTGAAAAACCGAGAGTTTTTGCAACAGAAGGTTTACGAAGGTCAGCGTCTATAAGAAGTACTGACTTGCCGTTCTGCGCAAGCGAAAGAGCTATGTTCGTTGCACTCGTCGTTTTGCCTTCGTTTTCCATTGTACTTGTTACAATGATAGCCTTATAATCCTGACGGGATGCTGCATGCTCGATTTTTGTTCTGATAAGCTTATATGATTCAATAAATCCAAAGCCTGATTTTTTATCGGTAATAAGGATTCCCTGCTTGGGTTCGCCTTTCTTATTCTTTCTGTATACTCTGCCGATAACACCGAGAAGCTTCATGCCGAGCTTGTTTGTAACCTCGTCGGAGTTCTTGATTGTATCCTTGAATACAACAGCTACTATAATGCAAAGGCAGGCAGCGAAGAAGCCTAAAACGAAGCCGAGCATCGGGTAAAGCAGCTTTGTATTGTCGCCGTTGGGAGCCTCAGCCTTGAGCGGAGGGTCAATAACCGTAAGCGCTGTGTTCGGGAAGGCTGTGGCAATAGCCTCGTTGTAATTATCAACATAAGCCTGTGCAATGCCGTATGACACATCGGGGTTAGTTGTTGTAACTGTCAGATAAATGATTGAAGTTTCTTCAATAGACTGAACAGAAACATATCTCTTTATCTGAACAGCTGTTATCGGGCTGCCGTCAGGGTTTGCATAGCCGCAGCTGTTTGCAACCTTTGTTGCAAGCTCTGTCGTTGTGAAAACATATTTAAAGCTTTCAGCCAGTGAAACCGATGCGTTAACATCGGAGGATGACTGACCTGCCACGGTAATGGCTGATGACTTATTGCTTGCTATAAACATAATCTGTGAAGAATAATGCTCGGTATATCTTGCAACTGCAACGCCGAAACCAATGCCTGCGCAAAGAATGGCAGAAAGCAAAATGACAAACCACTTGTCCATAAGCTTTTTGGCATACATCAGGGCAGTATCAAGACTCAAGCCCTCTTCATAGTCTTTTTTTGGCTCTGAATTGTAATTCATTATATTCTCCTCTTCCGTAATGAGATTGAACTTATATAATCACGCATAATATTTTATCACAAACCGTGGTAATATACAACACAAAAATGAAATTTTGTTGTGCTTTATAAATTAACCGATTCTATGGTTTTATCCTTTATTCTCAATTCTTTGTTGCATATATCATATGCCGCAGATTTGTGAGAAATTATGATGCAGGTCTTTTCTTTAAGCTGTTTTATGTTGAAAAGCAGCTTTTTCTCGGTAGCCTCGTCGAGCGCCGATGTAGCCTCGTCGAGCAGAAGAATAGGAGCATCCGTAAGCACGGCTCTCGCAATAGCCAGCCTTTGAACCTGGCCCTCCGAAAGCCCGTGTCCGTTTTCAAGCAAAACTGTGTCCAACCCTTCGGGCAACTCAGATATAAACTCGTCTGCACAGCTTATTCGTGCGGCTTCCATAATCTCTGCGTCGCTTGCTTCGGAGTTTACAAATTTCAGATTTTCTCTTATAGTACCGCTGAAAAGCATATTGCCCTGCGGAACATATGCAAAAAGCGGTCTTGTGTATTTGTCAACCGCATAGCTTTTGCCGCCCGACTCAATGCTTATTTTACCCTCGTCAACAGGCAGCACGCCTACCATAAGCTTGAAGAGTGTGCTTTTGCCTATTCCGGAAATACCCGAAATCATAACAAAATCGTTTTTATCAATTTCAAAGCTTCCGTTTTCAAGAACAACATCTCTGTCATAGCTGAAGCTGACATTGTCAAATTTAATACATTCAAGCTCTTCATAAAGCTTTTTCGTGTCAACCGATTTATCATTAACCGCCTTGCTTGACGGCATATTTTCAATTTCAATTATTCGCTCGGCAGAGGCAAGCATTGAATAATACTGCGGCACAACGCCCGAAAGGGATGTGAACGGAACCTGCACCTGACTTATAAGCTGCATAATTGCAGTAAGCGTGCCGAATGAAATGCTGCCTGCACAGAGCTTAAGTCCGCTCCAGGTCAGCGCAAAAAGATAGCCGAAGGAAAACGCCGCAGAGAATCCGAGGTTTGCAAAAATAGACCAACGGTTTTTACGGATTTTAGCGTCATAGTGTTCCAGCTGAAGTCCCTTTGCTTTTTCCTTAAGCTTGTCTCCGACGCCGAAAATTTTAACAACAAGAATACTCTCAATTGACTCCTGCATAAACGAACGGACCTTACCGTCAGCCTGCTGTACTCTTGTGTGCAGTTTTTTCATGGAGCCTCTGAAAATTCTTGTAAACACAAACAGGGCTATGCCTGCAGCGAGAAACAGAAGTGCAAACCATCTGTCAAGGTAAAACAGCACAGCGAATGCGCACAGAAGCCTTGTTACCATAGATACCACGCTCGGCACTATTGATGTAACCGCCTGACTGACAAGAGTAACATCGCTTGTAAGCCTTGTCATAAGCTCTCCGCTGTGAAATGCGCTTATTTTAAGATAATCCTTTTTAAGTATGTTTGAGAAGAGCTTTGTTTTGTACTTCATTTCAAGCTTACCGCTGACTCTGACCTCGAGCGCTTTGCCTGCGAGCTTCAAAGCTATCTGAAGCACTATTACGAGCAAAAGAATTACAGCATTTTTAATAAGCTCTTCCCTGTTTTTTGAAGCGGCGCAGTCAATAATCAGCTTTGCAAACACCGCCAATGAAACCGAGCACACTGAAAACAGGGCGTCGCAAATTACAAGCAACACCAAGCCAAAAAACTCATGCTTTGAGTTTTCGATTATCCAGTTTAATGCCGAACGGTTTTTCATTTTCTGAGCTTTCCTCTTATTTTAATCAAATATTTCCTTACGGGGAATAAGAACTGCCAAACTCTGCAATATAATTTGTAACGGGAATTTGTTGTTTCAAAACATTTTCCCTTGCGTGTAATTTTACACACCTTGCCTATAACCTGTGAATGTTCAATTCCCTTTTCAAGCACCCACTGATTATCGCCGCACATAGTATAACAGCCGTTTTCAGCCTTAACAACCCTGTGAAGCACAAATCCGCCGTCTTTACGCCTGTAAAGAGGTATGTCATATTTTTCAAGCGGCTCATTCACGGCAGTAAGCGTAACCGTATCACGCCCCTGCACAAGCAAAGGGAGCATACTCGTTCCTTTAATGCTTATTTCAAACTGACCGCCTGCCGCAAGCTCCTCTTCAATAACGGGAGCCAGATCTTCAAGTCTGATTTTTTTAGTATCCAAAACTCAGTCCTCAATCAAATCCTTTGAACGAAGCTTTTCAAGGTAGATTGCTATATCGTGCTCCGCTCTTTCGCTGTCAACATCATATTCATCTAAAACAGCCTGTAAAATCTGCTGCTTGTCTGCTCCGTTTTCAAGAAGCTTCCAGATGAATGTTCCGACATCGTTCAGGGTCATAATTCCGTTAAAGCTTACCTGAGCGTTGCCAATAGGCACTACTATATTGCTGCCTGCAACCTCTCTTAAAATATAGCCCTCTTTAATTTTCATTTTTATCTACCTCTTTAAAGTAATTTTCAATTCCCTCATATGCACAAATTGCCGCCTCGGGCAACATATTGCAGCGAAGTCTGAATACGGGCACCTCTTTCAATACTCTGTCAAGCATTTCAAGAGATTTGACTGCATATTTTTCTGCAGCAGGTCTTACCGTCTGAGAAATGAACAGCGGAATTGCATCTTTAGCAGAAATACATTCAATTTCGTTTTCTTCTGCCCTTTCAACAAAAACGATTGCTCTTACGGGCACACAAATATTACTGCTCTCGTCATTTTTTCCGCTGAACGGAGTTCCGCAGGCGCAGAGCGTGCCGTCAATGTAACGGAGCGCAGGCTTGTCGTCATTTATCATGCGTACACCGTCAAATACCTTCATCCACAAATGCGTATGTGTGGATTTTCCCGTTCCGCTTCTTGCAGAGAAAAGATACGCCTTGCCGTCTTTTTCAATTGCCGAAGCATGCAGAAGCATACCGTCAAAATTTAAAATTTTGTGGTAAAAGCCTTCGCCCATATAAACATATCTGCACTCGTCAAGCGTGAGCTGCGGCAAAGCCTCATGCTTTTTCTGAAGAATTTCATCAGGAAGTACAACAGAAAAGTCAGGCTCTTCACTCTGGTCTTTTGCAAGATATGCACGGCTACGTTCATAAAGCATACCGTCTTTGCACTCCATAGCAACCTTTAAGCCTGCAATATCAAAAAGCTCCACCAACTCACCTCTTTTGCACATATATAGATATTGTAACATTATTTTTCCTTTTTGTATAGGTTTTATTTAACAAACTTTAACCGAGCCTTTGTTGTTAATTAAACAAATTTGAGTTTGTCGAGGTAATTGATATTTGCGAATTAACGGCGTATATCTACCGCTCCCTCCCCGAGGGAGCTGCCGAACGCAAGTGAGGCTGAGGGAGTTTTTTTGTTGATTTTATTACTCCCCCAGTCATTTTG
>ONBD01000025.1 GCA_900315985.1 uncultured Eubacteriales bacterium
CAAGAAGCGCAAGATATGCGGTTACTGACATAATAAGCTGATATATTCCGTACTCAGCTCTGCCCAGACTTCTTATTAAAAACGGTGTAAACAAAAGCGTTGAAAATATCTCAACCGCCATCAAAATATATGAAAGAAGCACTCCTGTTTTTCGGTTCAAAAAAAGACCTCCGTAAATTTAAAGTACAAATTCAAAACTCAAATTGCCATATACATATATCAAAAGATATATAAAATGTGATAAACTCTCAGCCAAGACAATTAATTCCATTATCTGAAGCCGCTTCAATTGCTCTTTGCGCTGATTTGTAAAGATATACAGCAACGGTGCAGAGGCAAGTATCTGTATAAAATAAGGAGTTCGTAAAACATATTGATAGTTTGTGATAAATGTAAAAACCGAAGCAGAAATATAAATAAGCAGAGTTGAGTACTCATAAACCCTAATACTGTCATTCCTCTTATTTTTAATTCCGTCTGTATTATTCCTTTTGGTAATTTGTTTTGCAAATTCTACAGCCACAACCATTATTGCAAGCAAGAAAAGAACTCTTACTACCGATGCCAAAAATTGCCATATTCCGAAAACTTCATATTCCTGATACTTGTCAATTCTGTCGCTCAAAACCGAAAGGACTACATTTCCACCCGTAAAGAAAAATGCAACTCTGTACGCTATATACAAAACCAAAGGTATTCCAAACGCAGCTAAAACGGACAGTACGCCTCTCAACTTCCTTGTAAAGAAAAAGATTATTCGCAGCAACACAAAAAGCACAATAGCGTAATGGAAATAACAAAGCCCTATATACACCGCAAAGCATAGCGGACGATATTTCTTTTCAATAACATCAATGTACAAAAGCAGCGCAAATATCGCATAGGCAATATAAATTCTTACAACATCTATTACATAGCAGTAATTCATATTGAACATCAAAAATACAAATGCGAAGTTCATATCCGCATATGAGGCTTCGTACCTCTTTGCCGATTTGGCAAACAAAATAAAAGAACAACCGTAAGTAATAAATACAGCTATAGCAGCAAGCAAATGATCATTATGAAACTGCGCCAAAGCATACATTGCTACTGTAGCCAACGGATTCGATGAACCATAATTACGCATAGTCCATCTCCATCCCATATGGTCAAAGAAATTCATAGATTCGATATATCTGTATAAATCCATATTAGGAGAAGGTACAACGAAATATGCAAGTGCTGTCAGCATTAAAAGTACTATCAGCAAATAAAATCTGTAATGTTTTCTGGCTATTATAGGATTAAGAATTACTATCAAAGCAAATACAAGTAAAACATATTTCATTGTCTCACCTCCTTGTTCAAAAGTATAGTCTATTATAGATTATACAACATCTGTGCTAACTTAAAGTTATTGGCTTTACAGTCAAAATTGTTTCGCCATGTGTCATAAGCATTTTCACTTAATTGCTTTTTATCCTCAACCGAAAGCGAATTATAGTGTACTATTACATGACGCAGATTTTCATTTAAGTTTTCGTTGCTTTCTATCAAAAATCCGTTTTCACTATCACACACTATTTCAGACACGCCGCCAACATTCGTTGCAATTACAGGGATTGAGAAACTCATTGCCTCCATCATTGTAACCGGCAAGCCCTCTGATGAGGAAACATTTATAAGCAAATCAAAGTCACTGTGCGAAACATATTCAAGCGCCTTTTTATTTTCCAAAGCACCTGTGAAATGGTATTGTATATTTGGCTTGTCCTTTAAAAGCTTTTCAGCCAAAGCAACAACCTTTTTCTCTTCAGTGCCTGAGCCTATATGTGTCCAGTGAATGTTTATGTCATCAATAAGCGCAAAAGTTTTGATTATTTCCTCCACCCTTTTTACAGGCGATATGTAAGATAAGCTGAAAACAGATAAATACGGCTTGTCATAATTAAACATTTTTTTAGCCTGCTCAGCAACTCCTAAACGACTGACCTTAACAGGTATGTCTATATTATAGTGTTTTTCAAAATATTCCTTACCCTCTTGACAAACCGCAAGCACTAAATCGGTTTTTTCGTTAGAGATTTTTTTCAGCGGAAGATAATTTCCGTTTTCTTCACGCTCATAAAGCTCTATGCGGTGAACCCTCGAAACAAGTCTATCGCCTTTTCTTTTTATGCCTGCAAGTGAATAAACAGTATAATCGTTCCAGTATGTATAAAGCAGTACATCAGACTCAATTTCTGCTCTTATCTTTTCGGCAAACGCTCTGAAATGCTCTGCTCTTGTAACAAAACGCACAAGGCTTTTGAGATTTCTCTTATTAAGCCTTTTTGTCTTTATAAGCAAGCAGATTTCACGATAAAGGTCTTTGCAGAAAACAGCTTTTATTCCGAGCTTTACGGGATTATATTTTTCATTCTGATTATATCTGAAAACTTTAACATCATCAGGCAAATCCGTTTGCTGCTCATCGTTTGAGTTTCTTGAAATAACCGTAATATCAAACAGCTCATACAAAGCTTCAAGCTCGGGTCTTATGAAGCTTGCCTCTTTTATTGAAAAAGGGAAAGAGCTTGTAACTAAAATCAGATTCTTTTTCATAGTTTCTATTTCTTTTCCATAAGCTTTTTGTAAAGCTCAATATACTTTTCTATATTTTTGTCCTTATCAAAGTTTTCGTGCGCATATGCTATGCAATGCTCTGAATAATACGCCTTGCCGTTTGACTTGATTTCGTTAACAGCAGACATAACGCCGTCTAAATCGTTTTCTTCAACAACATAGCCGCATTTTTCACCTACAATTTCCGGGTTTGCCGTGGAATTATAACAAACAACAGGCGTTCCGCAGGCAAGTGCTTCTGCAGATACCTTGCCGAAGGTTTCTGCGAGCGACACAGTTAAAAACACATCTGCCATATTATAGTAATCAATCAGTTCGTCGACAGAATTTGTTGCGCCGACTGATACAACATTTTCCGGTAATTTTATTTTTTCCGGCATATTACCGACCAGGACTATTCTGCTGTCATCCGGCAGTCTTTCGGCTAATTCAATAAAATCGTCAACCTTCTTACGCTTTTCGCCCCAACCGCTGGCTACTCCGAGTATAACGAATTTATTTTCAAAGCCCTTTTCTTTTTTTATTAAATCAGAGTCTTTTTGAGTAAATCTTGATAAATCTATCCAGTTGTAAATGTACATTACCTCATCCGAAGAAGCTGCTATAGGCGATTTTTTTGCTTCATCTGCTGTCCATTTTGAAACGCCGACAAAGGTCAGATGAGGTATTGCTGACAAAAGCTCTTTTTTGTCCCTGAACATTTCAGATGTACGGTCAAACACCCATGTAATATTGCCGTTATCCAAATTCGGACATTTTTCGCAGTGAGACTGCCACTTGTTACACTCACCTGAAAAGAAGTGAACACATTTTCCCGTAATAAAAAAGAAATCGTGCAAAGTTATAACTGTTGAAATCCTGTTTTTTGCCAGGTACTTCAGAAGCATGGGTATATTTATATAATTGCCGTGAAGATTTCTCAGGTGAACAATATCAGGCTTGATTTTATCCATATATTTCAAAAGCTTCAGTGTTGGTATGTGAGAATAATAGCCCTGTTTTCCGGTAATTCTGGACAGCAGAGCATGTATTTTACAGTCCAAAAGCGAGCCTATCTTATATAAATTTTCATCATCGGGCTTATTGGTTTTAGAATATGCCACATATGATTCATGACCCTTTTCAAGCAAGGCTTTATGTAATTCAGTAGTGGTTCTGCCCGTGCTTGAAAGGTTATAAACTGCATTTATCTGTAAAACTCTCATATTTTAACTCCTGACCTTTTTGAATTTGCGTACAAGCTTTTTAACTGTTCCGAGTGCCAGATCCTTTTCATATGCGTTGAAACCGTGTACCCACATAATTATGAAATAGAATATAACAAAAACCGCACCGTTAATAATAAAGCTTATATAGCTGTTTGAAACAGGATTGAAGCGCTGGCAGACAAAGCCGAGTGCACTTGCGAGTATAAGATGCGGCAAAAGCTTTAAATACACCTGCTTAAAGAAGCTCAGCATATCAATTTTCAGCACCTTGTAATGCGTTACTGTCATAAGTATATTTCTTATAAAATACGCTATGCATATTGATGCAGATGCGCCGACTGCGCCGAAAACCTTTGAAAGCGGAATTGAAAGCACAACATTGGCTACACCCATAACGATAAATATGATTGCCTGAAGCTTCACCTTGTTTTCAACAATAAGCGTGGTGTTTGCAATCTGCATAGGCAGATAAAACATACTCGGCACAATAAGAAGCACAGCACATATATAGCTTTCTGCGAAATCGGGTTTATGCCATATATCAATTACAAAGGCTTTGCCGAAGGTTATAAAGCCTACGGTAATAAGACCTGTAATAATAAGCTGCAGTCTGCCGACCTTTACCATAAGCGGAAGAAGCTCTTCATCCTTTTTGCCGCTTACAATTATTTTTGAAATTCTCGGCATAAAAAGTCCGTTTATTGCAGTGGCGAAGGTGTAGACATAGCCTTCAATCGTACTTGCAAGTCCGAAAAGAGCCGTGCCTACCGAGCCTGTTACCGATACGGCAGCTATGATTGTCGGCGTTATATTGAATATAAGCCTTTGCATTAAGGTTGAAACGGTTGTCCAGACGGAAAAACCGAAAATATCCTTCAAAAGTGATTTGTCAAAGAATCTGAAATTAGACCTTAAAGCTGTCTTTCTATGAATAACTAGGAGCTTTAAAAGTATTGTAAGCACACCCGAAACAGCATTTGCAGTAACAAGAGCTTCAACTCCGAAGCCTAAAAGCAGTGCGCCTACAACGCTGAAGATTATAAATACCTTATGAAAAAGGTCGCAAGCCTTTAACTGAATGAATTTTTCATAAGCTGTCAGTATGCCGTTTAAATTCATAAACGGGAACTGGACAAGGCTGTAAATTGCGACAATTATATAAAGTCCCTTTAAGGTATGTATTTCTTCGGGCGTCAGCTGTTTATATATTGTTTCAATAAGAAAATATGCAACAACAAGAGCTACAAAAATTATGCCGTCAAGCACAGCATAAAGCTTATAAACCAAGCCCATAAAATTGTCGGCATTTTCCTGCTCGCCCTTCGCAACATAGATTGAGAGATACCTGCCTACCGCCGCAGACATACCGAAATCCATAACAAACAGCGTTATAAGCGACGACGCAATAGTGTATAACCCGTAATTCCCCTGCCCGATTTTTGTAATCATCCAGGGAGTATATACGAGTCCCGCAACAATATTTACGGCGATGGCAAAATAGCTCATCAATGCGCCGAATTTAATCTGTTTTGAAGAGTTCATATTTTCTCCGTTATTGTTTTATTGCATAGATAACGAATTAAATATTCTTTCCCACTCTTTTTTCAAAGAGTCGGGATCAAAAATGTTATACATGGGGTAAAATATTTCATTATCCGTTTTAAACTTATATTCTTTGATTACCTTTTCAAGTGCTGTATGAAGCTCTGAAAGCTCGCTGATTTTCACAACGGGAGCGTTCATTTCGTCAACCTCAATATAATTGAGCCAGTCGCCCTGAATCATCAGAGAGCCTGCGGTAATCTGCTCCTTCATTGCATTTGAAAATGCGTCGCTTGTACGAAGATTGAGATAAATGTCGGTTGCAAGACACATAACTGCATTTCTTTCGAACGGTACATATTCCTCAAGCACTTCATACGAGCAGCCGCAGCTTTCGGCAGCTTGCTTTACACGGTCAATGTAGCCGTTATCAATACGGCTGTACTGAAGCGGCACTAATATATGAAGTCTGTCTTTCAGCTCGGGGGCGAGCTTTGAAATTTCATTAAGACATATGTCCTGTCTCTGTGCAGGGTCGGCATTATAGCCGCAAACAAGCAAAAGCTTTCCGTCAGGAACATTGAACTGCTCACGGCACTGCTGTTTTGTAAGCTTTTCGGACATTTCTTTTATTTTCGGAACTGCTCCGCTTGGGAAATGCACAACTTCTAATTTACCGTCATACTTATGACCGAAACGGCTCTGAAAAACTTTGTAAGAATTTTTAACCGTTACCGTTATTTTGTCAGCGTAAGGTAAGGTCTTTTTCTGCATAGATGCTTCAAATTTGGGCGGATTGAGAATATCAGTTCCCCAAAAGGTTACAATAAGCTTTTTAAAATTCCTCTTAAAAAGCAAATAAAGGATGCAGCTGACTGCGTGTGTATAATGAATATGGCAGATATCTGCTTTGCCGTACTGTCTTAAAAACTTAAGCTTACTTAAAAATCTTTTTACGGTAATTACAGGGCCTTTTCTGCCGACCTGCTTGGGAGGAGTAACAATTTTGATGTTATTTTCATCATAAAACTGCTGATACTTTTCAGGTATGTCCCCGACAGAATGGCGAAGCACCGTTATGTCATAGCCCTTACCGACGAGGAAAAATCTTATGAAATTATAAACGTGCATTGAAGCCGCATCGCTGATAATCAAATACTTCATAATTTACTCCGGTTACTTTTTTAATTTGCCGAGCACTGAGCCTAAGCCTTTGTGCCTGATTCTGAGTAAAATGCTTTCAGCTCTGAGCTTTTTCTGAATTAACGGATGCCCTTTGCCTATCCTTTTATAAAGTTGATTCTTGTATTCAACATTGTCAATTACATATTTGGGATGTCTGAGCGGAAACTCAAGACTTTCAGCATCACAGTAGAACGCCTCTCTTATCTGCTTAGGTAAACACTGAATTTCTGTTTTTGAATGAGTGCTTTCTTCGCCTAAACCTATATTTTTAACAAGATTTTTAGCAGGAGTTATATTTAACTGTGAATTAAAGTATCTGGCATAGGTCTGAATAGTTTCCCAGTGAGGCACTCCCTCGGTCTTATGACCTTTGCAAACCTCTTCATAATGGGGGTATGACCTGTCGCCGCTTCTGTAATTTCTTATAAGGCTCATTGCATTTTCGTCTGCAAGAAAGCTGTAATCCTCGTCCCATGTGTCGGCAACCCTTTTCCAAGTAGCCCAGCCCCATACAGAGCCGATTTTTGAAAAGAAATAGCTGTCTTCGCACTTGAAATTTTTAATTTCATTCATTCCGCAAATTCTTGCAATTCTTTCATCATTCTCATATTTGTCAAGCAATTCCTTGCAAAATCTAAAGAAATCCGAAGAAGCAACTACATCATCTTCAAGTACAATCAGCTTATCAACTATTGAAAATGCCCATTTGTGAGCATAGAAGGTCGAGGGGTCGCAGCCGTAATTTTTTTCGTTATAGCATTTATGTACTTCGCAATCCCAGTCAATGTTTTCTGCAATTTTTCTGCACTTTTCAATATTTTCGATATCGTCGGGCCGGTTTTCTCTGGGTCCGTCCTGCCACAGAAGCAGCCTTCTCGGTTTAACTGCTCTGACAGCCTCAAAGCACTTTTCAAATACATCTGCCCTTGTAAAAAATATAAGAAGTACATTAACATCTGTTTCCCAATTTAACTTATTCTGCATATTTCTGCTCCTTTATTTTGTTCTCATAAAATTCAATTAAAGGAATGAGTAAAAATACCACGACGCTTATTTCAAACGCATTATGTGTGGGATTTAAAAAGCCTAAAACTATATACATTATAAATATAATGATATTCATTTTATTTGGATTTGTTTTTACATATATGCTTCGCATAATAGAAACTGTTGCAAAAAGCAGTATACCTAAACCTGCAATTCCGTTACTTGCAAGAATACCAAAATATGTTGAATGGCCGTGATTAACAATATAGGAGTTGTATCTGTCAAGCAAATTAGCTCCAAAAAACGGATTGCGTCTGAATAAGCCTATGCATCTTTTTGCGGCAAGCAGCCTTGAGTTTGTTTCTTCGCCTGTGCTCATAGATATATATAAATTCTTCAAGTGATATGCCAAAGAAGTAAAAGGTATATGGTTGCCCAAAAACTTAAAAATACCTGTCAGATTTATCAATACCAAAAGCGATACAAAAAGCAGTATTGATTTTGTGAGCGCATTTTTACTTCCCCATATAAAAATCACGGTTGAAAATGCTATTGCAACGAAAAGCAGGGTTGTGTACTGACAGAAAAGAGCATACATAAATAAAGCAATATACAAAGCTATAAAAACAAATCTGATTTTGCCTGTTGAGCGGACTATCCGTATTGCTATATACGGGATAAACATACCGACAGCATAAGAAAAACCGAAGCCGCCGACATTCTGCATTCTCATTGAATTTATATATTCGTCATCGGTTCTGCCTGAAGCAAGGCTTCGGGCAATTGTCGGATCCTCTATAAATGCTATTGAAGTCATAATCATAACAAAAACAAAGATAGCAACTGTCCCTGTTATAACCAGTCTTATTTCCCAAACGCTGTCAGAATTAGCTAAGTAATCAAAAATAAAGAAAGAAATAAAACACAGATACAATAAAATGCTCATATTGATTGATGCATTTATATTTAACGGCGTATTCACTAAAAAATTAAAAACAAAAAACGAAACAAGTGTCATCAAAAAGCAGAAAAATACAATTGCGCTTTTTCTTTTTTTCAACATATATACAGCAACAAAAGGAACTGTAAAAAGAATAATGGGTATATACCTTACACTGTACTTAAGCATTGGCAGCACAAGCAAAGCTATTATAGCCAAAATGTAAACGGACATAAATATATTTCTGAATCTCAGCTTAGTGTCCTGCATATATACCCTCCTTTCGTTTTACGGTTATAATTATTTTTTTATCTTCCGACAGAATAGTACTCAACGCCTGCTTTTTTCATTTCCTGCGGTGAATATATATTTCTGCCGTCATATACAAGAGGCTTCATCATAAGCTGCTTGTAAGTGTCAGGCTTTACGGATTTAATCTGTTCCCACTCGGTAAATATAAAGCAGATATTAGCCTGTTCAAGAGCCTCCTCGGGAGAAGCGACATAGTTTATATTGCTGTCGGGGAACAGCTTTTTGTAATTCTCCGCGCCAATGGGGTCATAGGCATATATATTTGCCTTGTCCTTTAAAAGAAGTCTGATATTGTCTATTGACGGCGCTTCTCTCAGATCGTCTGTTCCCGGTTTGAATGTCAAGCCCAGAACAGCCACTTTTAAGCCCTCGAAGGTTATAACATTTCTTGCGGCTTTTCTGTATAATACGGTTTTCTGGCGTTTGTTGACATCAATCGCCGCCTGTACCGTGGCAAGCTCATAACCGTAATAATTGGCAAGGTATGAAAGAGCCGAGGTGTCCTTTGGGAAGCAGCTTCCGCCATAGCCTATGCCTGCATTCAAAAATTTAGAGCCTATACGCTCGTCATATTTCATACCCTCTGCGACATCCTGAATGTCGGCACCGACAAGCTCACAAAGATTTGCAAGGTCGTTCATATATGAAATCTTAAGAGCAAGAAAATCGTTTGAAGCGTATTTAATCATTTCTGCGCTTCTGCGCTTTACAAAAACCATGGGCAGACCGAAAGGCTCGTAGAGTCTGCGCATCATTTCGGCAGTATATTCGTTTTCGGTGCCTATTACAATTCTTGATGCCTGCAAGGTATCTTTAACCGCTGTGCCCTGCGACAAAAACTCAGGATTTGAAGCGACATCAATTCTGACATCTTTTTTCAGAAATTCATTTATAAGCTTCTCAACCTTGTCGTTGGTACCTACGGGAACTGTTGATTTTACAACAACTATGCAATCCTTTTCAACGCTTTCGGCAATCTGTCTTGCAACTGTTGCAACATAAGACAGATTTGCGGAGCCGTCAGGCTTCTCGGGAGTGCCTACGCCTATGAAAATGAAATCGGCGTTTTTATAAGCCTGCTTATAATCGGTTGTGTAATCAAGCCGTCCCTCTTTATAATTCTTCTGCATAAGAGGCTCAAGGTCTTTCTCGTAAATCGGAGAAACTCCGCTTTTCATCAGCCCGACCTTTTTTTCATCAATATCAACGCAGGTAACATTATTGCCTTTTTCCGCAAAGCATACGCCTGCAACAAGTCCTACATATCCTGTTCCTGCGACTGCTATATTATACATAATCACACTTCCTTTAAACAGTTTACAAATTTGCTCTTTACAGCATGCTCGTCATGATTGCGTTTACCGCAGTCATATGCCTTCCGGGCATATTCTTCTCTGATGCTTTCGTTGTTAACCAGCAGCTCCGCACAGCTCTCAAGCTGTTTTTCGCTGCAGGCAACCAAAGCCGAATCATTCTTTGCAAAGTATTCAACCGAAGCAATGTTCTCGGGACCGATAGCTAAAATCGGTTTACAGCACCCGAGATAGTCCACAATTTTAGTCGAAAATGAGTACTTAACCTGATGGGCGTCCCGTTTGTCAAAGCTTTCTGCGTGAACAAGCACATCTGCGCTGTGCTGAATCTTAATAACCTCTTCGGCAGATACACTGCCTTTAAACTCAGAAGTACCTTTCACTGCCAGCGAATTTTTCATTTCCTCTGTAAGAGGGGTTGGAGAATAAATGTCAAGCTGAGCCTTAATGCCGTCAGCGTTTATTTTGCATAAAGCCGACACAAGCTTTGCGACGGTCTGCCATCTGCCTACGCCGAGATTGCCTGTGTAAACGAATTTCAGAACGCCTGACGAAGCACGGTACTCAAACGGCTTGTCAAAGCTCTCGTACTTGGTAAGCACGGCAGAGTCAATACCGAACTCACTGTCATAATCAACCTTTTGCTTTTCGGAAATCACAAACACCTTTTCAGCTTTATTTATAACCCTTCGCATATAAAGTTTTTCTCTTTTATGCAGTTTTTTCTTTAAAAAGCTTTTTTCATACGGATTGTCAAAATAATTGTTATCCCATGCATATACGGCAAGAGGCTTTTTTGAAACCTCCGTTACATACTCAATAATTCTGTTAAGGTGAATCTGATTTGTCGAAACAGTAAAAATAATATCGGGGTCAAACTCCCTGACGAATTCGTCAATTCCTTTATTTTTCAGCCCGAAAACGCTCCATAAAAGTTCCCTTAGTAAAAAGAAAACTGAAAAGCGGTGCTTTCTGGCAAAGGTTTCAAGACCGTCTGAAGAGCCGTTAACGCCTTCGTTATAGCGTTTTTCAACAAGCACGCCCTTCTTAAAACGCATTAGCCTTTTTTCGCTTATTGTGAAGGCTTTTTTTATTCTGTTGTCAGGCACACCTGCTCTTGTATATATGCTTGCAAGCTCAAATTCCTGCGGCATAATATTAAGAAAGGTATTGCCTATGCTTGTTGTTTTGTTAATCGGCGACGCCGAAATAAGCAGAACCTTCACGCTATAACCTCATTTACAGTATTTTATGTAATATCAATCCAATCACCCAAGCGTTTTTCCCATTCCTCAGGCTGACAGCGTCTGAAGCCGCCGCCGTGGAAAAAGGTATACTCGCCGAAATAAAGCTTTCCGTTTAATTCGTACAAGTCAATTCTTACAAAGCGTATGCCTTTTGAAAGCTTTGCGGCTATCTCTTTCATCTCATCAAACTTTTCCGGCTTTGGTATTGGTTTGTCTGCCTGCGGATGAATATTGACAATGTCAAGATGATTGAAATCCATATCAAAGAAGTCAAAACGGCAGTCCGTGCTTCTGTCTGTGGCCACAAACATCACCTTAGGCTCGCCGCCGAAGCAGAAGAATTTGTAGTCCTCAATGCTTTTGTCGGGCGCATTTTCATCCTTCATAAGCTGCTCGGCAATGACATATGGCTTTATGCCGTTGTACGGATATTCCCTGCCTGCATAAAAATAATTTCTCGAAAGCCTGCGGTTATAAAACTCACGCATTTCACTGAGCTTTTCGGGTGTAAGCTCCGCCTTGCTTTTTATAACATTGGTGCTTCCCGAATCGTGATTGCACTTTAATACAAACTGCTCGGGAAGGGCGTCAAAGTCAATATCGTCAAAGCGTTCCCATTTGCCGAGAAGCGGGAACAGATGCTCCCCTCCCCACACTTCTTTTATATGCTCTCTTACAGCAAGCTTGTCAACAAGCTGAGTATATTCGGGATGTCTGTCATTTACCTTAAGCCACTGCTGCTTTTCGGTAAACGAAACAGGCTTTTTGAAATTGAGATATCTGCCCGTTGTGAAAAAATAAAATATTTTCAGATATAACTTGTCAGGCAGCCACGAAAGAGAAAACATAATGTCTCCTCTCGCCTTCCTTGAAAAAACTTTACGAAAATCTATCATATAATCCTACCTGCCGACGATCTCTTTCAAGTCGTCGTTCACCATTTTTTTCATTATTTTGCTGCTGTGGTTTTTCTTGCCGCATTCATATGCCTTTTCGGCGTACAGCTTAATATTTTCAGGCTTATCGATGTAACACCTCAGCTTTTCTTCGACCTCTGCTTCATTCGTTGCAGTAATCGCAGAAGCGTTGTTTATAAAATAATCAATGGATGCGGCATCAGACGGGCCTACTGCAAAAACAGCTCTTGCATTTTTCAGATAGTCGACAATCTTTGTCGAAAATGACTGATGCACCTGAAGCCTTGATTTCAGATTCATACCCTCTGCGTGAACAAGTATGTCGGCATCTTTCTGAATAGCCTCAATTTCGCTTGAAGGTACGGCGCCAATTAAAAATGAATTTTTGCCGTCAGCGAGCGCTGCTTTCTGCTTTTCGGTAAGCGGCGTTGCAGAGTACAGATACATCTGCGCTTTCACCGTTTCCCTGTTTATGCTTTTTAAAGCCTTTGCAATATATGAAACCGACTGCCACCTGCCCGGTCCGAGATTGCCTGTATATACAATTTTCAGCGGCTCGTTAAGCTTTTCCTTAAGCTCGGGCGGCTGTGAAAAGTCAGCGCATTTTGTAAGCACCTTGCATTTCTTGCTGAAAATCTGTTCATATTCTTTTCTTTGTATTTCGGAAATAACATAAACAAACTCACAGCTTTCAAAGACCTTTTTCACCTTTCGTCTTTTGTGCAGTCTGTCAATCCAATAAAGCGGCGAAAGCGAAAACTGCCTCAATGTATAGCAGTCATCCGAAATATACCCTACCATAGGAACACCGGTATATTTTTTGAGAAAAAGCGCAATTTTTGTAAGATAATTTGAATAATAAATCGGCTGAAAAATCAAATCCGGTTTAAAATCATCGACAAACGCTTTAAGCTCGGGGGAGCACCAACGGCCTATTTTCCATATTAAATCCCTCGCCAAGAACATAAGCATCCAGCGTTTTTTCTGACCTACCTCAAAGCCTATCGGCTTTTCGGTCTGCGCTGCATTACTGCCGGTATGGACGGGTATTACGGTGCCTGACGGAACAGATTTGTTTTTCAAGTTCTTAACAAGCTGTTTTTCCGTTATCTGAAAGCTTTCGGAAACCAGCTCGGAATCAACCTTTCCGTAACGGCAGTATATGTTTGCAAATTCCAGATTGGGAATACCTCTGAATATATTTGTAAACGAATTTCCGAAGCTGTTATCATCTGACCAGGGTGAATCTGAAAGTACAATTATTCTCATATTATTACCTATATTTGATGTATAACTGCAACAATAAAGTAGTTATGCCAAGACCAAATAATTTATAAATAATATGTATTTTCTTAACTTTATTGCTCAAATTATAATCTAAAATCGATTGTAATTTTTTTAATCTTAAATAGCAATTTTTTTTCTTTTTTTTATCATCCAATCTGTATAAAAGTCCGCAAACAATTACAAATTGATACGCTAAATAGTTCAATAAAAGTCTTTCAACTTTGTTTTGGCTGTTAACAAATTTGTTAAAATACAATTCAATCGTATCTAATAAGTCATTAAGATTTTTTTCGCTTATTGTTGCGGTAATTGAACCATCTCTTTGCTTTCTATATGCATAGGCAAATGAATTTATAAAAATCATCTTATCGCATAAAGGTACAACTCTCATATACCATTCAATATCTTCGCAAACAATCCCTTGTTTAAAAAACAATCTGTTGTCAGTGATAAAACTTCTTCTTAATGCCTTTGAGCACGCACTGGGATAGAGCATATCATTATTGATGCTATATTTAACAACCTCTTCATATGTTGTGTTATTGGCTAGCAAAAATTCATCATACGAATTTTTGTTTTCAGAAAACTCTTTATCGATATCATAATACTCGCGCCAACAATAATTAACTATATCTGCATCTGGATGCTTTGATATAGCTAAATAAACATCAGATAAAAAATTATTGTCTGTATAAAAATCATCGCTATCAATAAAAATCAAGAACTTTCCTTCCGCAATTTCAATTCCGGTATTCCTTGCAACCGACAAACCGCCATTTTCTCTGTGAACAGTTTTAATATTTTCATAATTTGAAGCATAAAAATCACATATTTCACCGCAATTATCTGTTGAACCATCATCTACGAGAATTATCTCATAGTCATCAAAATTCTGATTTAAAATGCTGTCAACACACTGAGACAAGTACTTTTCCACATTATAAACCGGTAAAATGATACTAAAGAAATGCATGCTCTACACCTCACTAAAATAATTTTTATACCATTTTTCAAACACATATAATGACCAGAGAATACTTGCGTTATTTCTTAATCGAGAAAAATGTTGATTCATCAAAAGCTCAATAAATTCATAATTAAAAAGGCCCTGTTCATCAATGGTTTTTTTGTTCAAAGTTTGAACAAGTTCGTCCTTCAATTCATTTCTGAACCATTCGGCAACAGGTACAGAAAAACCTTTCTTTGGTGCATTTAAAATTTTCTTAGGTATTAAATCTTTAAAAGTGTCTTTAAGAATAATTTTTTTATTATTCTTTTTTATCTTGAAATAATCCGGTATCATAGCAGAATACTCAACAACATCCGGGTATAGCATCGGTACCCTTGTTTCAAGCGACGCCAACATACTTGCTCTATCAACCTTGCATAACATATCGCCTTCAAGAACTGTTTTAATATCCGTATAAAATGCACAGTCCATTTCACTTGCAACATCAGAATACTTATTATAAATGGTAGAAATAAAACTAAGCGAATTACTGCAATCATACTTTAACAATTTCTGTAAGTTTTCTTCGTTTAAAGAAAGACACATCAGGTTCTTTCTTTGGATAAAAACATCTAAAGAAGCATTATCTAAAACCTTGTGTATTTTTCTTGTTTTTTCATTGGTATCAGGTATTTTATTAACTATCTTATTAACACCATCACGCAACAATTTTGGAGTTTTATTATACAAATCGGAATAATAACTTATTAAATATTTGTTATATCCGCCAAAAAGCTCATCTCCGGCATCTCCTGTAAGTACAGTCTTGACATATGTCCTTGCAAGTTTAGAAACTGTATATGTTGCAATATAAGAACTGTCAGCAAACGGCTCATCTATATTTTGAATTACTGCATTTATATTTTCAAAAATATTGTTATCGTCAATAATAAACTCATGGTGATTTGCGCCGATTTTTTCTGCTACGAACCTGGATTTTTCACTTTCGTCATATTTTTTATCTGCAAAACCTATTGAAAAAGTATTAATAGGCTTTGATGATATTTTAGACATTATGCCTGAAATAATTGTAGAATCTATGCCTCCGCTAAGAAATGCACCTATAGGAACATCAGAAACCATACAATTGTCTACAGACTGGTAAAGAACTTCTTTTAATCCATTTTTGCATTGATTATAATCTTTTATTTTATTATTGTTGTTAAAGCATACATCCCAGTATTTCTCAATAGCAAGTTCACCATTTTCATTAAGCGTCATACAGTGTCCTGCATTAAGTTTATAAACATTTTCAAAAATAGACAAAGGCGCAGGAATATAAGTTAATGCTAAATACTGTGCCAGTGCAGTTTTATTTATTTTTTTATCAATCAAACCTGTGGAAATAATGCTTTTCAGTTCTGAAGCAAAAATAAAGCACTTAGAATCTTTATAATAATATAAAGGTTTTTCACCTATTCTGTCACGAGCTAAAAAAACGCTTCCATTACTAATATTTATAATGGCAAAGGCAAACATTCCTTTTATATACTGCAAGCAATTTTTGCCATATTGTTCATAAGCATGTAAAACCACTTCTGTGTCAGAGCCTGTCTTAAAAACATGACCTTCTTTAATTAACTGTTCTCTGAGAGATAAATAATTATATATTTCACCGTTAAAAACTATTTTTAAGGTCTCGTCCTCATTAGAAATTGGCTGTTTGCCGGTATTAAGGTCAATAATAGATAAACGAGTCATACCTACTGCTCCGTTTTCAAAGCAATAATAACCTCTTTCATCAGGTCCTCTATGTGAAATTTTATTATTCATTTCCTCTATGACAGTTTGATTATCTGACAAACTATCATTATACAAAAATATAAAACCGTTAATACCACACATTCTTATTTCCTCATAAACAATAATCACAAATTCTCTTTATACCACTCGATTGCAAGCTTTATACCGTCTGCAAAGCTGTAATCGGGGTTATACCCTAAAAGCCTTTTTGCTTTTGAAATATCTGCATTTGAATGCTTGATGTCGCCCTTGCGGTCGGGTCCGAAATTGGGCTCTTTTTCAATGCCAAGAGCCTTTGTCAGCCCGTAGTAAATATCAATAAGATATTCCCTGCCGCCATAGGCTATATTATAAGCCTCGCCTGCTGCCTCATGTGAAGCCTTGCACGCGCGAAGATTTGCCTCAATAACATTGTCAACATATGTAAAGTCACGGCTCTGCTTGCCGTCGCCGTTAATGGTAGGCGTTTCGCCTCTCATTAACTGCATTATGAATTTCGGTATAACTGCGGCATAAGCTCCGTTGGGGTCCTGCCGTCTGCCGAAAACATTGAAATAACGCATACCGTAGGTGTCAAGTCCGTAGTGCATGGTGTAGAGCTTCGCCCATTCCTCATCACAGCGTTTTGTCAGTGCATAAGGTGAAAGCAGATTGCCCTCCCTGCCCTCTGTTTTGGGAAGATTCGGCTCATCACCGTAAACAGATGACGACGAAGCGTAAACAAACTTCTTAACACCGTTCTGCCTTGCGGCTTCAAGCATATTAAGCGTGCCCTGAATATTGTTCTGACAGTAAAATAACGGCATTTCAAGTGAACGGGGAACGCTGCCCCATGCCGCCTGATTGAGAACATAGTCAACGCCCTCACACGCTTTCATACATGTATCCAAATCCTTGATGTCGCCCTTTATAAATTCATAATTCGGGTTGTCAAGGAACATATCGACATTTTTTTGCTTGCCTGTTGACAAATCGTCAAGGCAACGAACACGGCAGCCTTTGTCAAGTATTGCTTCGCAAAGATTTGAGCCTATAAAGCCTGCGCCGCCAGTAACAAGAAACAATGTGTCTTTCGGAAAAATGATTTCTGTAAATCCCATAATTATAATCTCCAGTAATTATAGCCTGCCGCTTCGTATTCTTTTCTGTCAAGAAGTCCCTTGATGTCCACAAGCACCTTGCCTGAATTGTCGCCTGCTTTGAACATCTTATCAAAATCAGCCTGTGAAAGCTGTCTGAACTGTTCATGCGCTACGGCAAGAATTACAGCGTCGCAATCCTTTATTGTATTTATATCAACGAACTCAATTCCGTAAAGGCGTTTTGCCTCGTCTGCGTCAGCCGCAGGATCTGCTATGGCTGCAGTTATGCCGTATTCCTTAAGCTCGTTGTAAATATCGATAATCTTTGTATTTCTTGTGTCGGGGCAATTCTCCTTAAAGGTAAAGCCGAGAATTGCAACCTTTGCGTTTTTAATTGAAACATCAGCCTTGATTAAATTCTTGACAGTGCTTTCGGCTACATATTTGCCCATATCGTCATTTATTCTTCTGCCCGAAAGAATAATCTGGCTATGATAGCCTAATTCCTCTGCCTTATAAGTGAGATAGTACGGGTCAACGCCTATGCAATGTCCGCCCACAAGACCGGGGTAAAACTTAAGGAAATTCCACTTTGTTCCTGCCGCTTCAAGTACGGATTTTGTATCAATACCCATTTTGTTGAAGATTATTGAAAGCTCATTCATAAAGGCAATATTGATGTCTCTCTGTGAGTTTTCAATTACCTTTGCGGCTTCCGCAACCTTGATTGTTGCGGCTCTGTGAACGCCTGCCTCAACAACAAGCTCATAAACCTTTGCGACTGTGTCAAGGGTTTCCTCGTCCATACCCGAAACTATCTTTGTGATTGTTTCAAGACGGTGCACCTTGTCGCCGGGGTTGATTCTTTCGGGAGAATAACCTATTTTGAAGTCTACTCCGCATTTAAGACCGGACTCCCTTTCGAGTATCGGCACGCAAATGTCCTCTGTAACGCCGGGGTAAACCGTGCTCTCATACACTACTACCGAGCCTTTTGTAAGATTTCTGCCCACTATTTCACTTGCGCCCTCAACGGGAGTAAGGTCGGGAGTATGGTCGTCATTTACAGGCGTGGGAACGGCAACAATAAAGAATTTTGCTTCCTTAAGCTTGTTTTCGTCAGCCGTAAAATCGACCGTACAAGCCTTTATTGCTTCATTGCCTACCTCGTTTGTAGGGTCAATGCCGTTTTTGTAAAGCTCAATCTTTTTAGCGTTAAGGTCAAAGCCTACAACCTTTACTTTTTTTGAAAATGCTACTGCGATAGGCATGCCTACATAGCCAAGTCCTACCAGCGCAATTTTCTCTTCACCTGCAACAATTTTTTCGTACAAGTCCATTTTTTTCATTCCTTTTCTATATTCAGATATTTGCACATATCATTGTTTACAATATTGACATCAAATTTTTCACGGCAGTATTTTGCGCTCTCTGCGCCCATCTGTGCTATAAGCTCGGGGTTTTCAATGAAGGTGAGCATTTTTTCGGCTACCGCCTGTGAATTCTTAACGGGAACAAGATAACCTGTTTTGCCGTCTATAACCGTACCTCTGCACCCCTGGGTGTCGGTGGTTATTACTGCCCTGCCCATACTCATAGCCTCAAGCACGGTTCTCGGCGTTCCCTCACGGTATGAGGGCAAAACATAGACGCTGCACTTTTCGTAATACGGGCGGACATCATTTGTTTCGTCAAATCGGGTTACAATGCCGTCATTTATATACTGTTCTATTTCTTCCTTCGGTATAGCGTCCTGCATCTCGGTTTCATATTTGCCGAGCAGGTAAAAATCAACCTCGGGGTGTTTTTCCTTAACAAGTCTTGCGGCTTCAAGATACTCTCTTACGCCCTTGCTTTTAAGAAATCTTGAAAGCATGAAAAATGAAATTTTTTCGGGATAAGCCGCAGGCATAAATCTTACCGTATTTACGCCCGAGCCGTTTACCACCCTGCATTTTTCGGCTTTTAGGAGCTTCATTGACAGAAATTCGGCTTTGTCGTCGTCATTCTGAAAGATAACCGTGTCTGCGCATCTGAATGCCTTTCTGTAAAGCACGGACATTATTGTTTTTATAATTTTCGCCTTTGTGCTTTCGGCAGTAAAAGCATAGCCTGCGCCCGTTACCATGGAAACTATATGGGGTACGCCTGCCTTTTTGGCGGCAATGGCACCGTAAATAACGGGCTTGCTTGTATAGCCGAGCGTAACATCGGGCTTTTCCTTTTTGAAAAGCTCACACAAAGCCTTCTGATAATTGAGGTCCTCTAAGGGATTGACTCCGTTTTTGTTCATGGGTATTTCAACAAAGCGTGCGCCCAGTTCTTCAATTCTTTCAACATTATCTCTGTCGGGACCTGTTACTACTACCTCATAGCCGCAGGCAATAATCTTTTTTATAAGGTCACCTCTGAAATTGTATGCAGTTCTGTTTTTTGGCGAAATCAAAATAAATTTCATTTGTTTTCCTCTTTAAGAAATCCTTTAAGATTATTACAGCAAAGCTCAAACAGTCTGTCGTTGTTTTTGTCCGAAACGAATGAATTGTGAGGTGTGATTATAACATTGTCATAATCCCACAGTCTGCTGTTTTCATTTAACGGCTCTGTTTCAAACACATCAAGTACAGCTCCGCCTATATGACCGTTTTCAATGAGCTTGCACAGGGCATTTTCGTCCAAAACAGGACCTCTCGAAATATTTACGATTACTGCGCCTTGTCTGCAAGAGAGAAGCATCTCTTCGTTAAACAAGCCTTTTGTTTCTTGTGTTAAAGGCAGGGTGATAATAATCACATCTGAAGCCGATAATGCGTCTTTAATATTTTTTATGTCACAGTAAGCGTCATATGCATCAGCCGAAGGCTTGTACAAATCTACGCCGATTACCCTTGTACCGAAGGCCTTGAAGCGTTTTGCACATTCCGTGCCGACGCTGCCGCAGCCGACAACGCAAACCGTACTGCCGCAAAGCTCACGGATTTGCCTGTTCTTTTGCCACAAATGCTTTTTCTTGTTTTCGTAAAAGCCGCCGGCGTTTTTATATAAATTCAAAACTCCTGCAAGGGCAAACTCTGCCATAGGCACAGAATAAACTCCCCTTGCGTTATAAAGTGAAATTCCTTTTTCGTTTATTTTGTCAAGCGGTACTCTGTCAAAGCCTACCGAAGTCAGCTGAATGAATTTAAGATTTTCAAATTCATCAATACCGTGATATAGAAACAATCCGTTTAATACCGCCGCATCGACTTTTGAAAAATCGGTTTCGGGCGTTCCCCTCTCATCTTTCTGAAGAACAACATCAAAGCCGAAGGAGTCTTTTAAAATATCAAGTTGTTGCTGTGAAAAACAGGCTGCGCCCGTAACAAGCAGCTTCATGACTTTACTTCCCTTCCTTTTTTGCTCTGATTATTTCGACTACCTTATTTGTACCCTCAATAGTTTTAAGTCTGTTTTCTTCAAACTGTGCAGGGGTCAAATTTGCAAGCTTTTTTTCAAGCTCCCTGACATCCCTGACACCGCTTATAAGCTTTTCGGCAATATCGTCAAGGCTTTTTTCCTTTGAAACATCACAGAACGCTCTTGAAAGTATTACCCTGTCAGAGCCTAAACGGTAATGCTCGCCGAAAATGCAGTCCGCCGACAGCGTTCCCGTGCCTACTCTTGCAACACCGCCGAAGCCGAAGCTTATACCTTTAGCCTTGATTTTTTCCGCAAGCCTTTCGACTGTGCCGTCAGCAAGAAGCTGAAACATAAAATCCATACCGTAGCACAGGTGCAGATCGTTAAGACCTATATACATTTCGTCAATGCCGTCTACGGTGAGAATTGAGTCTATATTTTCAGCCGCTTCGGCTGTTTCGAGTAACAGGCAGGTTTTTGCCCTGCCGTTTACAAGCTTTATAAACTTTTCGACCTCGCTTGCAGTTTTGAAATAAGGAAGCATAATAATATCCGCTCCCGCTTCAACAACGCTGTCAATCTCTTCTTTTGAAGATGAATAGCTCTTGCTCGCTTCGTGAATCGGATTACAGCGCACAAGCAATTTTGATTTGTTGAGTATCGGTCTTAATCTTTTAACATCCTCAACAGTATGATGCGACTGAACGGTATCAAGACCGCCCTGCCGCAAATCCTTACCTATATATTCCATATCAACAAAAATACGGTCAACGCCTGCCCTCTGGGCAAGCGTGGCAACATCTGTTCTGTTGGTTATATACATAAGTTCAAGCGACATTTTTTAAACCTTTTCCTCTGTTTTTTCTTCTGCCTTTACTTCAGGCCTTGCTTCTACTGTTGCGCCCTTGTTTTCATTGCCCTCATTTTTAAGGACCTTGAACACAGTCATAAACATAATTTTAATATCAAGCAAAAGTGAAATATTTTCAACATACCAGCAGTTAAGCTCAATGCGGTGATGCCACTCGACATCCTTTCTGCCGTTTACCTGAGCCCAGCCTGTGATGCCCGGTCTAACATCAAACATTTTTCTCTGCTCGGCTGTATACTCGGAGAATCTCCACGGATGATAAGTCAGCGGAGGGCGGGGTCCCACGAAGCTCATTTCGCCCTTTAATATATTCACAAGCTGAGGCAGCTCGTCAAGGCTTGTTGCTCTTATAACCCTGCCTACCTTTGTAACACGCATATCTTTACTGTCGGAATAAACTCCGCTTTTCTCTGCGCCGACGCACATTGAACGGAATTTATACATTGTAAATTCTTTTCCGTTCATGCCCAGCCTTGTCTGCTTAAAAATAACAGGACCCTCGCTGGTTGCTTTTACAAGTATTGCTACTATAAGCATTACAGGCGAGGTTATAATTAAGGCTATTGCAGAAAAAAGTACACAAAATCACTCTTCCTCGGGTGTGTTTAATTATTTACCCGTGCGCACAGCAGCACGCAGTAATCCATACTATTTTCAGGCTAACATATTATACAACTGCTGCTGTTAAAAGTCAACACACTCACGCATACAATAATAAAGAAAAAATTGTAAAAATAGTATAAATTTTATTTTTAAGCTGCTTTTTCGTTTTGGGTCAAATTATATATTTTTCATCGTTTCTCTGTGCATTTTCAACAAATAAATGAGCCGATATTCACCATATTGTCGAAATGTG
>ONBD01000006.1 GCA_900315985.1 uncultured Eubacteriales bacterium
GAGCCGAAACGGCTCCCATAAGGATTTTTTTAAGTGTGTTTTTGTTATTTGATTCCATACCAGAAGTCATCTGCAGGAAGCTTGCCGCCTACTGAAGCAGGGTTAGCTGCTGCAAGTACCGTAAGGTTTTCGGTAACGACCTTTTTCATTTCCTCACCGCTTACAAATGTGATGTTGCAGTTCGGGATTGCCTTCTTTGCAACTGCAGCCTTGGGAATAATGCCGTAGGTTTCGCAAAGTGCGGCTGTATCGTCAAGATTTGACGCTGCATAATCAATAGATGCCTTGTACTCTGACATAAAGATTTCAATGGCATCAGGATTATTTTCAACGAAGTCTTTTCTTGCGATTACACAGCCCATTGCAAGTGAAACGCCTGAAGCCTTTTCAAATTCCTTTGACAAATCAACTGCAACAGAAAAGCTGTTATTCTGCAGAAGAACAGATGTTACATTAGGCTCGGGAAGCAATACGATTGAAGCGCTGCCTGAAGCGGCAAGTGTTGCTACCTCGCTGTGCTCCGATTTGTATTCAACCGTTACCTTGTCGGCAATGCCGTTCTTTTCGAGAAGATAATTGAGTACATACTCGGGTGTTGCGCCCTGACCTGCGGCTACTACTGTTTTGCCTGCAAGGTCTGCGATTGATTTAACAGAAGCGTCGTTTGAAAGAATATAGAGTGTGCCGAGGGTATTTACTGCGAGAATCTGTACCTTGCCCTCGGTCTTATTGTAAAGAACGCTTGCAAGATTAAGCGGACAGGCGGCAATATCAAAGCTGCCGCTTATAATACCCGATGTAATCTCGGTAGGATCTGTTGAAAGTGTAAACTGATACTTATTGTCGGTCTTTGAGCTGTCAAGGTCGCTCATAAGCTTTGCAGCGCCTATACCTGTAGGTCCCTTAAGCATTGCAATGTTGACCTGCGTGCCCTTTACAAGCTCACGCTGTGTTACGGGTTCTGTTGTATTGTCTGCAGTATTTGCGCCTGTGCAAGCCGCAAAGGACAGAAGCATAACTGCAACTAATACAAGTGCCGATAATTTTCTGATGTTCATTTTGGTTTTCCTCCAATTATATAATTATAATATTTTTGCCGTTTTTAACAATTTTACCCGAAGAAACAAGCTCGTCAAACACACGGTAAAGGCTTGCCCTGCTTAAATTCAGCAGCTTTGCAAGGTCTGTCATTTTAATATTAAGCTCTGCCCTGCCGTCTGTTGAAATGCTGCAAAGATAATTATAAAGCTTATCTTCGGCATCGGGTATGGTATATGCCTTGATTTTTGAATTGAGAAAATAAATTCTTTCGGAAAGATACTCAATGTACCTTTTTGAAAACTCGGGACTGCTGTCAATAAGCTTTTCCACGCCCTGCTTTGAAATAAAGACCACCGTGCATGATGTAATTGCAATTATATTATTGACAAAGCTGTCGCTTGAATTATAAAGCGTAACTGCGCCGAATATGTCGCCCGATGAAAGCCTGTTTATAATGACTTCGCCCTTTTTAACGGTCGCTTCGCCGTCGGCTAAAACGCCTATGCACTTTTCACGGGTGTCACCCGAAAAAACAGTATCGCCTTTTTTTAAGGATTTCAGCGTACAGCAGTTATTGAGCTTTGCTGTGTCCGCTTCGTCAAGCGTGCTGAAAAGCCATGTGTTGCTTAAAGCTTTTGAAATGTCCACCGTATTTTTCATACCATCACCAAAAATGTCTTATATAATACATTTTTGTGTATTATACAACATTGATATTTTTTTGTCAATAGGTGTTAAAAAAATAAAAAATCGGAGTTTGGCAAGCCGTAGGGGCAACCATTGGTCGCCCGTCAAAGTCTTATATAATTCAAACGGGCGATTCGTGAATCGCCCCTACAATCAAGTTTTACTATTTTCTCATGGCTTTGACCAGTGCTTTGTCTTCGGGTGAAACTCTGTAAGAGTCGATAATTTTCTGAATTGTGCGGTTAAAGGTCAGCTTGTCGAGATTACTGCTTTTCATAAATTCAAGTGTTTCATCTCTGAAATTGACAAAGCAGACAGAAAGCGCCCAGGCGACTGCCATGCTTGTGTAATAGTAAGAGCAATCGGTTTTTTCATACATTGAAAGCAGTTCGTCAATGTATTTTTCGGTAACAAGATAATTCATACCGAGTACTGCCGCAGTTCTTATTTCGTACTCGTATGAGCCGAAAATGTGCTCTTTTACAAACAAAAACATCTCGTCCAGCTCGTCTTTTTTCGGTTTCAGAGCCGAGCAGAAGGTGTCGCAGACTGCCCAGTTATCTATTTCGGGTATGAGCCTTTCAATATCTGCCCGCTTTTGAGAAAAGCTCTTTTTCTCCCCTGCCGTTACAAGCGCTTTGAGCATCTGCTCTTCATAATATCTGCATTTTACATTTTTAATAAACAATTCGGGGCTGTTTTTAAGTATTTCCTTTGCAATGCTTCTGATTATTGGCAGTCTTATGCCTATAATTTCTAATTTTGAGGTTTTGCAAAGCGACATATGAAATTCTCTGTATTTTTCGTCTGCAAGGCTTAAAAGCCTGCTTCTTAAATCGGTCAAATCCTTTTTATTCCATTTGCAGACATTTATGTTCATAATACTCACTCCGTTTAACTGTAAGTAAATAAAATTATATATTTTTCAAAAACATTTGTAAATAGTATTCAATTATGCTAAAATGAGGTCAGTATTTTATAGGAGGAAATTCTGTATGGAATATTCAATCAGGAATGAGAATTACAGGAACTTTGATTTGTTTGAGGTTAACAAGCTTAAGCCCCGTGCTTATGCTATTCCGTTTAATTCCATGAGAAAGCTCAAAGCGACAGACTGTCTTACCGAGCGTTACAAAAGCGACTGCGTAAGAGTGCTTTCGGGCGAATGGGATTTTAAATACTACGAAAAGTCAAGCATTGTGCCTGTTCATTTTGATACGGACAGAGTGCAGTTCGGCAAAGTCAATGTTCCCTCCACATGGCAGAGAACAGGTTACGAAGAGCCTGTGTATCTGAACACAAGATATGAATTTCATCTTATGCCGCCCGAGCTTCCCGAAGAGGTTTCCGTCGGCGTTTACAGAAAGCTTTTTGACATTGACAGCACTGATAAATGCTATATCATTTCATTTTTAGGCGTTTGTTCCTGCCTTGATTTGTATATCAACGGCGAATTTGTCGGTTACAGCGAAGGCTCGCACAATTCAGCAGAATTCAACATTACCAAGTATTTGAAAAAGGGCGAAAACGAGCTTGTTGCGGTTGTTCACAAATGGTCGACGGGCACTTACCTTGAATGTCAGGATATGTTCCGTGACAACGGCATTTTCAGAGATGTCCTTTTATACGAATATGACGATATTTACATAAACGATTTTGAATTCAAGACACGCTTTGCAGGCGGTTCAAGCTATGACCTTAACCTCTGCGTAAAATGCGTCGGCAATTACAAGGACTATGAATTGAAATTCGAGCTTTATGACGGCAAAAAGTGCATTGTATCTGAAACACAGCCTGCGTTTGACGATGTTGACTTTGAATACAAGGCTCTTGATGTCAAGGAATGGAGCGCTGAAATTCCGAATATATACGAGGCTTATATCTCGCTTCTCAAAGACGGCGATGTCCACAGCGTTATAAGAAGCTATATAGGCTTTAAGAATATTGAAATAATAAACGAGGTATTTAAGTTTAATAAAAAGTCCATTAAATTTAAGGGCGTAAACCACCATGACACCAACCCGAAAACAGGCTATGTTATGACGGCTGACGAAATCAAGCAGGATTTGACCCTTATGAAAGAGTTTAATGTCAACGCTATACGCACCTCACACTACCCGCCCGACCCGATGCTTTTAAGCCTTGCGGATGTTATGGGATTTTATGTGGTTGACGAGGCAGACATTGAAACTCACGGTACGGGCAGTATTGGCCCCGATATGATTTATAAGCCTAACCTTATAAGCCATGATGTAAAATGGGCAAACAGATATGTTGACAGAGTATGCCGTATGTATTTCAGAGACAGAAACCACCCGTCAATTACCATGTGGTCTTTGGGCAACGAAGCAGGCGGCTACAAAAACCAGGATATATGCTATATGTTCTTAAACGGTGTCTGCCCTGAAATTCCCGTTCATTACGAGGGTGCAGTACGCACAAAAAGGGTCGGTTACGATGTAATTTCCGAGATGTATACAAGCAGTGAAAACTGCGAAAAAACAGGCAGACATGAAAGAGGCAAAAAATATTTCGGCAAGCCTTTATTCCTTTGCGAGTACTGTCACGCTATGGGTGTAGGTCCCGGCTGTCTTGAGGATTACTGGCAGATTTTCTATAAATACGAAAACCTTATGGGCGGCTGTATATGGGAATGGGCTGACCACGCCGCATGGCATGACCTTACTGACCTTAAACAGAAATACAAGTACGAATACACCTACGGCGGCGACCACGGCGAAGAAATGCATGACAGCAACTTCTGCGTCGACGGACTTATGTACCCTGACAGGAAGCCGCACACGGGCGCACTTGAGATGAAGGCTGTTTACAGACCCGTAAGATGCGAAAAGGTCGGCGATAAGCTCTATAAATTCACCAACACCAACCGTTTCAGAGCCACTGACTATATTACAATCAGCTGGGAGCTTTGCGAAAATGCCGTTAAAATCGCAGAGGGCAAGGTCGACAAGGTGATTTTACCCGACAGCAGTGAATTTGTTACCATTGACGCTGCTGCCGATAAAAAGGACTGCGATTATCAGCTTAATATTATTTACACAGATAACGAAAGCGGACTTGAAATTGCAAAGGAGCAGATAATTCTTAATGACGCTGTTTTTACGGTTGAACATAATACAGACGGCAGGCTTACCGTGCTTGAATCGACTGACAGCATAGGCATTGCTTACGATAACGGACAGCTTGTTTTCAATAAGAATACAGGCGAAATGTCAAGCTATATTGCAGACGGTACGGAGCTTTTAAACACACGCCCTGCCGACAATGTAAAGGGCTTTTTGCCGAACATTTACCGCTCGCCTATTGACAATGACAAGCACGGCAATTCAACTAAATGGAACAAAAAGCTTTTAAGTGAGGCTAAGGCTGAATTTGACACCGTTTCAGTTAATAAGAATAACAGCTGTGCAGCGGTAACTGTAAGCTACAAAATAAAGTCAGGCAAAAAGACTTTGTATACTTCGGCTGTTGTTTACTCGGTATTTTCTGACGGCAGTATTGATATTACCGCTTCGCTTAAACGCAGCAGCCGTTCAGCTGACAAGGATATTCCCCGTTTCGGTCTTACCGTTGAATTGCCCGAGGAATTCAAAGCAGTTGAATACTACGGCAGAGGACCCGAGGAAAATCTCTGCGACTTTAACAAACATTCGCTTATAGGCATTTATAATTCAACCGTGGACAAAATGCATGAGGACTATATACTGCCTCAGGACAACGGAAATCACGGCGGCACAAAGTATTTGCGCCTGACAAATGAGCAAGGCAAGGGAATTGCAGTTCTGGGCGCACCGAAATTCAGCTTCAGCGTTCACAACTACACCCAGAGCGCACTCATAAATGCTCAGCACAGAGAGGATTTAAAGGATCAGAAAACGGTATTCCTTTCGGTTGACGGCTTCCACAGAGGCGCAGGCACAAACAGCTGCGGTCCCGATACCCTGCCGAAATACAGATTTGTATTTGACGACGAAATCAAATTCAGATTTGCAATTAAACCGATTGTTTAATTACTTATGAAAAAACAGCAGGTTCAGACGAACCTGCTGTTTTTGCTTTTTGGTATTTCACTTTGTCTGCTGATATTTGTCAATAAGTGCGTAAAGCTCGTAGTATGGGTATTTATAATACAAGTAAATTGAATTTATTTTTCTTGACAAGGTGATACTTTTTTGATAATATATTTAAGCGCAATAAATGCGGGTGTAGTTCAATGGCTAGAATTCCAGCCTTCCAAGCTGGCCGTGTGGGTTCGATTCCCATCACCCGCTCCAAGAAAAAGCAGCCGAAAGGCTGCTTTTTCAGTTTTGAGTTCCTGCGGAACACTATAATTGCTTTGCAAGTTGTGATTGGCTTCGCCAAGTTATGAGTTATAGCTTATTTATACCAACTCAAATCTTAACTTTTTGCACTGCAAAAATCATAACTCTAAACTATAAACTTAAAGCATGCTTAGGCGTGCTTTTTCAGTTTTGAGTTCCTTCGGAACACTATAATTGCTTTGCAAGTTGTGATTGGCTTCACCAAGTTATGAGATATTGTTTGTTTTTTGAACTCAAATCTTAACTTTTTGCACAGCAAAAATCATAACTCCAAACTAATATTTAAGTAATAACAATTCAAGAAACAAGTCAAAAAATCACGCCGCATACTTTTGTATGCGGCGCTTTTTAAATTTAAGTTTTTACTAAGGATTTTTTCAGCTGCTGATTGTTGCGGAAACGGTAAAGGTGCTGTCGATTACCAACGCCTCGGTTGTTCTGTCATAGTCAGCGTCCTTGATTTCGGCTTTTGTTACCTCGTAAGGATATCTGCCGTAAAAAAGGCTGGTATAAATCTTGTCGGCAACTGCAAAGCCTGCGGTACTTCCGCTTTCATACGGCACAAAAATCTTGATTTTCATTTTTGCCGTATAACGCCTGTTGTTTGTAACCGACTCGTAACCGTCATCGCTTACGACCTTAAGCTTTTCGCTGAAGCCTATTGAGGTCATTCCGACTGAAACAATGCATTTGTCTGTCGGTATGGGATGAATATCGTCATCATAAGCGGCTACGATTGTTTCATTTGCAAGCGTCTGTTCGTTTTCAAGGTAGTCAACAGTTGTCTGTACTACCTGTTGCATTATAGTCAAATTATCACTCTCTCCTCTTTATGACCGCCCATATGTAAAGCGGTTTTTCTTTTAAAAAGATTTTTTCATAGCGTTCAATTTTATAGCTCATGCCGTCAGCAGTATGAAGCAACGCCCTTTTAGAAAGATTGTCAAAATTCTCCTTTGCAGGCCCTATATATAAATAGTAGCCCTCGCCGTAATGACCAAGCTCATTAAAGCTGCCCGAAAGATACATCTTGTTTTTATATCTCAAAGGCTGAACAAATGCATTGTAGATTTTTGAATTCCAGCCATCGTCTGTGATATAAACGCTTCTTCCGTATTTATTTATACAGGTATCTATTGTATTAACATTCATATTTACACCTGCTTAAACATAAAATCCGTGTCCTCCAGAAGAGGCGCTGCCATAATAAGAGCGTCATCACGGAGTCTTACTGCGTTTTCAAGTGCAAGCGACGGCGACTGCGAAACGGTTATGTCGCCCGCCTTGAAGCTTGAAATGCAATCGCCTGACAGCACGCAGTTAAGAAGAATTCTGTAATAGCTCAAATAAACACAGGCGTTAAGTATTCTTTGGTCATTTTCATCTTTCTTGTCTTTCAGTCGGGATTCTATTTCACTGCAAGCTGCCCTGACATAAGGAATTATATCAAAGCGTTCCTCCTCTGAGCTGTTTAAAAGCCTGCTTACTGCCTTTACAGCCTGTACTACCTGTGTCATAATTTCGCCTCCGTTATACCGAAAGAACCTTTGAAGCTTCGGTGAATATCTTTGCAAAGCCTGCAATTTCGGTAATTGCGGCTCTCTCTAACTGACGGTCAATGAGCTTGTCATACTCTGTCATAATTCCGCCTGCCTGCACCATTTCGAGAGCGCAGCCCTTATCAAGTCCTAAAAGAGTACCCTCTTCAACGGCTGTGCTCTTGAGAAGCTTTGCGCCCAGCGGTGTAACAATTTTACCTGTGCCGTGGAAATCAAGACCTGCATAGGAGTCCTTCATCTCGCTGAGGTTAAGAATTTTTGCCGCAACATCGGGTGAAGCGACAATGGTGTTAAGCTCATACGGGTCAAAGCTGTTCCAGAAGGATACAAGGTCGGCGTATGTGATAGTGCCTGCTGTCTGAACATCAATTTCTTCTGCAGGGTTCTGGTTGCCGTCGCCGTTTACAATAACGCTGACTGCGTCGCTGAGCTGTGTTCTTGCGATATATGCGCCTATCTGCTTAAGCATAACGGTGAAAAGGTCAAGTCTCTGGAAACGAAGCGCCTCGTATGAAGCTACAAGCATTTTACCTCTCTTTTTGAGTGATACAAGATTTGACTGTACAGTAATATTAGCCTCGGGAATTACTGCGCCCTCTTCAACTACTGGAATTACCTTTTCCGATGCTGCGGGAGCAGATGTGATTGTACGGTAATCCATACCGTTGATATTTGTTCTCGTAGCTACAATAAGGTCGAGAAGGTCTGCCTCCTCCTTACCCTTTCTGACTGCTCTTGCAACATACTCGGGGAAAAGAGCTGCGCTGTCAGAGGTTTTGAAAAACTTTTCAATAGTGTCGCTGCCTGCGCCGCTTACCTTGATGTTAAATCTCTTGAGCTGTCTTTCAAATGCGTCAAGTCCTTCAAGTGAAGTTCCCTTGTAATTTTCTGACGGGTCAACGCTTTCAAGCTCTGTAAGAAAGCCTCTGCCCGTGGTATAAAGTCCTTTGTCAAGTTTAATATTTTCAAAAATTGCCATTAAAACATTTTCCTTTCTTTAAAATCTGAACTGTGAATTTTCATTGCTTTCGTTTTTTACTTCCTCTGCAAGAAGAGGTGATGCCACGCTCTCTCTTGTGTCACGAAGAGCAGAATTCAACTGCTTTAAATCCTCTGTCGAAAGCGTCTTGCAGATATTTCTTGTGCAGTCATCCGACAGCTTTTCAAACACGAATGCAAACTGCTTTACCGTATCAAGTTCAAGCTGTCTGCGGTATTCCTCACCGTCCGACGCTTTTTCTTCAAGCTGAAAAATAAATGACGAAAGCTGTTTTGTCTGCACCCTGTCAAGTGTTAAGCTGTCAGGCTCTGACATAATTGCTTTAAGAATTTCGTCCATAGTAACCTCCTTTTTGTCTGAGAAGCTCTTTGTAACACCTGCATTTTTCTGGGCAGGCACGGCTACAAATGACCATTCATAAGCGTCCTCAGGCTCGCTTAACTCATAATAGCAAAGCTTGCCGTCATAGCTTTTGCCCCTTTTGTGCACGCAGGGGTGCTTGCGGGAATCCTTACCGCATATGGAGCAGACGCATTTTCCTACTGAACAGCCTATGCTTGCTTCCTTTTTGATGCCTGATTCAATTTCGGCAATAAGGTCCTCGTTTTTCTTGATTTTCGGCATATAGCAATATGCTTTTACATAGGTGTACGCCTCGCCTGTTGAGGTAAGCTTTTCTTTGTCTGTAACAACTTCGGTCTTATATGTTCTTGCGCTCTGGTCCTCGCTGTTCATTGAATGGTTTTTGATTGCCGTTTTGCCCACAAAAAGCTTTGCAAGCTTTTCAAGAGCTTCTACTGAAAAGCGTTCAAAATCCCTGTCAATTTCATTGTCACAGAGTATTACCGAGAAGGTAAAAAGCTCATCGGCAGTAAGCTCCTTCTGAGTGTATCTGTTTATAAGTGCCAGATCCTCTGCTGATAATTCTTTTTCGTGAGCCTTTAAGCTCACATCATAGCTTTTGTTCATTTTCCGCCTCCTTAATCTGAAATTTGTGCTATAAGCGCATCTGCCTGCGCATTGAGATAACGGGCATTCGCATCGTCAAGCGTATCCTTGAGAGTTATGTCATTCCATACAACACTGACATCCTTTGTAAAGCCGTATGCCTTAAGGTGTGTTTTACAGACTTTTATTATTATCGGAGTAAGAATCCGTCTGTAATGCTCAAGCTCAGTTGTCAGCGCATCAGCCTGCTGCTGCGACATCCTTTCAGTTGTGGACCATGAAAGTCCCAGCATAAACGGCGGCAGCGAAAGCTTTGCCACAATCTGCTCTAAAAGCTGTCTTACGGGCACCTCGCTGTCAAGAATCTGATTATCGGCGCCTATGACCTTTATGTCGACATCGCCTACCGCTATAAAGTCCCTTACCTCGTTGCTTTTCATGGCAGAGCCCCACTCCTCGGCTATCTGCATGGCTCTTTCCTTTGCATATGCCTTGGAGGCTCCGTCGCCGTCAGGCTTGTAGGTTACGGCAAAGCGCACATTGCCTACCCTGTCCCAGTTTTCACCTATTGAGTTGAAAATTTTAAGTAAAATTCTGCTTACAAACGGCAAACCTTTAAGTATGGAATTGCCCATAAGCTCGCCTGCAGACGCATTAAGCGTGGAAAAGATAAGCCTGTCCTGATTTTTTATTACGGTATTGCCGTTAATGCCGTCTTTGCAGACTAATATCTTTCTGAAATCCTTTGAGCTTCTTTTCAGCGATAAATCTTTAACGGGTGCATTGTAGAGATACACTACCCTGTTGTCAGAATCGGTCAGCATTTCTGCTATTGCCGTACCGTATGTCAGAAGCTGTTCAAAATAAGTGTCGATAAAGCTCTGAAGTGATACCGAGCCTGAATCGGAGCATATACTGTTCTGAAATTCCTCCAGCACAGCGTTTGCCCTCTCGTCCTCACAGACCGCTCTGAAACCGCCTGTAAGCCTTACTGTTTTATAGATGGCTGCGTCAATTACTGGCACAGCCTCCCTGAGAGTACGGTATAATTCGTACTCACACGGCAAAAAAGGTTCATACCTGTCAAGAGCGAAAAAGGGATGCGTTTTCCTGTCTGCCTGCCCTGCAAGCAACGGCACTGCTGTTTCAACGGTTTTCTCTTCTTTTGCCTTTCTTTTAAAAATTGCCAATTTAAAACCTCCTTTCCCTTGACAGACTGACTGCAAAAAAGCTTTCTTCGGAATCGCTTAATACAGTAGCCGTAAAATATCTCATATCATCCATTGCGTGATCGTTTTCTTTTATGGGTGCGTCATGCCTTGCAGACTCATCCCAACGGTAAAGATACATTTCTCTTAAAATGTCGGGACAGGTCTTGCAAAGTCTGATTTTACCCGATTTCAACGCATCGGAGGTCTTTCGTATTCCCGTTAACACATCATTATTTGCTTTGATTACATTAAACCGCCCGTGCCGTCTGATACATTCAATAAACGATGCGGCAGACGGGTCAACAATTACGCCCTTAATGCTTTTTTCACCGACTAAGGACACGAGTGAACAATAATACTCCTCGTCGGTCATCTGATAGCCTTTTTTGCGTGAATCGTGATAAAACTCATCTACCCTGTACCATACTCCGTCACTTAATCCCCACAGTCCCATTGAGGTAGGGTTGACTGTTCCGTAGTCACACGAAACGAAATATTCACTGCAATTCTCAGGCACTTCATATATGAAGCTGTCATTGAAAAACGGATATACAAGTCCGTCAGCAGCAACCCATTTGCCCTCTACGAAGCGCTTGTAAAACGCACCTGAATACAGGCTTTCGTAGCGCCTTATTATTTCAGGAGAAAGCGATGGATTGTCCTTCATTGTAAAATGCAGATAAAAGCAGTTTTTTTCGTCTTTCTTTTTTATCCACTCCCTGTAAAACCAATGGGACGGGTTTTCGGGATTGCAGTTAAACCAGAGCCTTGAGCCGTCAACTGAACACCTTGCCAGAGCCTGCTCGCAGAATGAACGGGGCATTAACGCCACCTCGTCAAGCATAAGTCCCGACAGGGTCATACCCTGTATCAGCGCAGCGGAGGATTCATCTCTGCCGCCGAAAAGATAAAAGCGGTTAAGTCTGCCGTGTTTTGAAATCTCAATAAGATTTTTCGAGTGAAGCTCCCGACAGGCAAAGCCCATTTCACGAAGCAGAGGCAGCAGCGGAGTTACTATATTCCTCTTTACCGAGGTGACGGTTTTGCCGCAGATTGCGAATGAGCTGTCCGAAAATTCATAGAAAGCCCACAGCACAAACGATATGCACATACATACAGTTTTTCCGCTTCTTACTGCCCCGTCGCAAATAATTGCGTCATAGAAATTAAAAGGACTGTTCTTACACCACCAACTGAGAAGTGTAAGCTGTTTCTGAGAAAAGCTTTTAAAGCTTTCAGCCTTCATTCTGATAAGCCTCGCTTTCAAGAGCTATTGCCCTTGCGGAATTTTCAAGCGCTCTGTAAATAGGCAGCGAGCCGTCTGCCGAGGTCATCTGTTCAAGTGAAGCCAGACTCTCAAGCGCTTTCTGCCTGTCATAGAATTTGACCTCCATACCGCCGCCCTTGACAAGCTTTATGTCAGAGACCATAAACAAATCCATAGAATCAAGGTTATCCCTTTCCCCGTCAATAAGTCTTATGGCATCCGCCACAGAGCCAAAGGCAAGCCGTCTGAATCCCTGCTTCGCACAGGACAAATCTTCGTTCAGCTTATTGAGCCTTGCTATCTCGTCCTTAACCTCTTTTTTCATCATAAGCTTTTCGCCCGCAAGCCTTGAAAGCATCCCGTAGCCTGCGTTTGACGCCGCCTCTCTTGAATTTTGCAGAGTCACATAATATCTGCAAAATTCCTTTTCTTTTTTAGTTAAGCTGTTCTTCATTTTCACCTGCTCCTCAGTATTTTGTCTGAAAGTCCTTTCATATATAGCTCTAACTACCCCCTTTTGTGCTCAAAAAGTGTAACAAACAGTATTGAATATGAAAAATTTTTATTGTATAATGAAAAAAAATAATGTTGATTAAAATTCAAGGGGATATTATTATGACAGTCAGAGAAATAAAAGAGATTTTAGAGGCTGAAATCATCTGCGGCGAGGACTATCTCGACAGAGAGGTCTTTGCAGCCTGCGGAAGCGATATGATGAGCGATGTTCTTGCATATGTCAAGGAACAGGCTGTTCTGCTTTCGGGTCTTGTTAACCCTCAGGTTGTAAGAACCGCCGAAATGATGGATATGCAATGCATAGTATTTGTCAGAGGCAAGCACCCTGACGAAAGCATCATAGAGCTTGCAAAAGACAGAGATATCGTTCTGCTCTCAACAGGTTACCCGATGTTCGCTTCCTGCGGTATGCTTTACGAAAAGGGATTAAGAGGAGGAGCAAAGGTATGAGCCTGTTTGAGCTTCACTATGATGTATCGGGCGACGATTTCACCCGTGCAGGCGAGGCTTCGGGCGATGTTAAAGCTAATTTAAAAAAGCTTGGATTTTCCCCTGCAGTTATAAGAAATGTCGTAATTGCTCTGTACGAGGCTGAAATCAATATGGTAATTCATGCAGGCGGCGGAGTAATTGATGTTTCCATTGACCCTGACAAAATATGTATGGTGCTGACAGACCACGGCCCCGGAATTGCAGACATTTCACTTGCAATGAAGGAGGGCTATTCGACAGCGCCCGACAATGTCCGTGCTTTAGGCTTCGGCGCAGGTATGGGCTTGCCGAACATAAAAAAATACACCGACGATATGGTAATTGAGTCCGAGGTCGGTGTTGGTACGGTTATTAAATTAAGAGTTGATGTTAAGGAATAACTCTCTTTCGGAGTGTTTTTTATGAATAATCAGGTTAGCTTTTTCCATTCGGTACGCCTTGACGAAGAAAAGTGCAAGGGCTGTACAAATTGCATTAAGCATTGTCCTACGGGCGCAATCCGTGTGCGCCGTGGCAAAGCGTATATAATTAAAGAGCGATGTATAGACTGCGGTGAGTGCATAAGAATCTGCCCTCACCATGCGAAGTATGCCGAAAAATATCCTTTTGACGAAATAAATCAGTATAAATACAAAATTGCTCTGCCCGCCCCTACTCTTTACGGACAGTTCAATAACCTTGACGATACGGATTATGTGCTTACCGCCCTTAAAAAGATGGGCTTTGACGATGTCTGCGAGGTTTCGCAGGCGGCAGAGTACATTTCGGAGGCTACAAGGCTTGCATTGCAGGACAAATCAAGACCGAGACCTATTATTTCATCTGCCTGCCCTGCTATTGTAAGGCTTATAAGAGTCCGTTTTCCCAACCTTATAAACAATGTGCTTAACATAAATGCCCCTATGGAAGAGGCGGCAAGAATTGCCCGTGAAAAAGCTAAAAAGGAAACGGGACTTTTAAATGACGATATAGGCGTATTCTTTATTACGCCCTGTACTGCCAAGATTACGGCTATAAAATCGCCTATATGCAACATTAAGTCATATGTAAACGGCGTTTTCAGCATTAAGGACATCTACCCTGTGCTGTTAAATCATATGGAGCATCTTGACGCTACCGAGCCGCTTAAAAAATCGGGTATTATAGGCGTCAGCTGGGCTTCCTCGGGCGGCGAAGCGGCAGGTGTATTCTCGGACCACTACCTTGCGGCTGACGGCATTGAAAATGTTATTAAGGTGCTTGAGGAATTAGAGGACGAAAAGCTCAACGACCTTGATTTTATTGAGCTTAACGCCTGTCCGGGCGGCTGTGTCGGCGGTCCGCTTACAGTCGAAAATCCTTATGTTGCAAAGGCAAGAATTAACAGACTGAGAAAATATATGCCTATTTCCTGCAACCACCTCAACACGACAGAAATTCCGAAAGCTCTTATATGGCAGAAGCCTCTTGAGCCTGTTTCGGTAATGCGGCTTGCAGACGATGTCAGAGAAGCAATGGTCAGAATGGCTAAGATGAACGAGCTTGTTGCGGCGCTCCCCGGTCTTGACTGCGGCACCTGCGGCGCTCCCTCGTGCAAGGACTTGGCTGAAGATATAGTCAGGGGCAAGGCATCTATTGAGGACTGCGTATTCTTTACAAGTGTAAACACGCACGGCAGCGGTACAATTCCTATTCCTGCGCCGTTCAGGCGTTCGGAGGAAAGCGAAGAAAACAAATCGGAAAAGGATTAAACTATGACAGTAAAAGAATTATCTGAAAAGCTTAAGCTTAATATACTTGTTGAGGGCGACCCTGACAGAGAGGTTACAGGCGGTTACTGCGGCGACCTTTTAAGCTGGGTTATGTCACGCTGTCAGTCGGGCGACTGCTGGTTTACGGTTATGGGCAACATAAACTGCGCCGCTGTTGCAGTTCTTTCGGACTGCGCCTGTGTTGTACTGTGTGAAAACGCTCCCCTTGACAATGACGCTAAGATGAGAGCCGAACAGCAAGGCATAAACATTTTACAGTCAGAGGAAAACGCCTTTGCGCTTTCGGTTAAATTAGGACAGATTTTATGAGAATTGCTGCTGATTTACATTTACATTCGTGTCTTTCACCCTGCGGTGATAATGATATGACACCTTATAATCTTGTAAATATGGCTAAGCTGCTCGGGTATGATATGATTGCGCTGACAGACCACAATTCTTGTCTTAACTGTGAAAGCGCAATGAAGGTCGGCGAAAGCATTGGGCTTACGGTTGTACCCGGTATGGAGCTTTGTACGGCTGAGGAAATTCACTGCGTATGTCTTTTTCCCGAGCTTAAAAATGCGCTTGAATTTTCCGAAATGATACACGGCACTATGCCTGCAATTAAAAATAAGCCAGAAATCTACGGCGAACAGAGAATTATGGGCACGGGCGACGATATTAAAGGCTATGAAGAGATACTGCTTCACCTCGCCTCCTCCGTGTCTATTGACGAGCTTGCAGGCGTTGTAAAACAATATGACGGAGCCTGCTTCCCCGCTCACCTTGACCGAAGCTCGTACAGCGTTCTGTCAGTTCTCGGTTTTCTTTACCCCGAGCTTAATTTCACTGCGGCGGAATTAACACCCGAAGCGGATGCGGCGGTCTATATTGAAAAAAATCCGCTTCTCAGAGATATGAAAATTTTTCACAATTCAGACGCTCATTATCTTGAAAATATGATAGAACCTGTTCAGTTTCTGGATTTGCCCGAGTGCTCTGCGAGAGCCTTGGTAAATTATATAAACAATTTGTTTTAGGAGGAAAAAACTATGAAGTATGAAATTCAAGGCGGTAATTTCCCCGTTCTCATTTGCACACTTGACGCAAATGAAACAATGATTACAGAAGGCGGCGGCATGAGCTGGATGACCCAGAATATGAAGATGGAAACCTCTTCAAACGGCGGTATCGGCAAAATGCTCGGCAGAATGATGACAAAAGAGAGCCTTTTCCAGAACAATTACACCGCACAGGGCGGCGAGGGCATGATAGCTTTCGCAAGCAGCCTTCCCGGTGAAATTATGGCTCTTGAAGTTGCTCCCGGTAAGGAGTATGTTGCTCAGAAGAGTGCATTCCTTGCTTCTACAAGCGGCGTTACGCTTTCAACCTTCTTCCAGAAAAAGCTCGGTGCAGGCTTCTTCGGCGGCGAAGGCTTTATTATGCAGAAGCTCTCAGGCAACGGCACTGCATTCATTGAGATTGACGGTTCGGCTATTAAGTATGAGCTTGCAGCAGGTCAGCAGCTCGTTGTTGACACAGGCCATGTTGTGCTTATGAGTTCAACCTGCTCTATGGATGTTCAGACAGTCAAAGGCGTTAAAAATGTTCTCTTCGGCGGCGAAGGTTTGTTCAACACAGTTGTTACAGGACCAGGTGAAGTTATACTTCAGTCAATGCCCGTTCCGAAGCTTGCAGGCGCAATTCAGCCCTACATTATCACCCAGGGTAAATAAGAACATTTCTTAAAAAAAGTATTGACATTAAAGGTTCAATATATTATAATAGCAAAGCCGTCCGAAAGGGCGGCTTCACATGGCGGCATAGCTTAGTTGGCTAGAGCGTCCGGTTCATACCCGGAAGGTCGTTGGTTCAAGTCCGACTGCCGCTACCATATAAGGCCCGGTGGTCAAGCGGCTAAGACACCGCCCTTTCACGGCGGTAACACGAGTTCGATTCTCGTCCGGGTCACCAAGAAAAAAGCACTCACTTTTGTGGGTGCTTTTTTGTTCTTTGATTCAACGGCGAGAATCGAACGGTAATAGTCCATGTCGAGCGGTTTGCCGCAGGCAGAGCGAGACGGACATAAAATAGGGTTATTTGCGTAGCAAATGCGGCAAGTTAAAAACTTGCCGATTCTCGTCCGGGTCACCTCGTCGTCGCAAGCTGCATATCGCTCGTTTTTTCGGCAGGCTCAAAAAGCTCACTCATTGCGCTGCTCCTCCTCCCCGCAAAAAGTCACGCTCGGTTTTTCTGTTCGGTTGCAAGCGCCCTCACAACGAAAAACTGTCGCTACCAACTTTTTACGGTTTGTGAGTGTTTTTTCAGTGATGTTTGCATTTTGTATAGTCAAAGTAAAAAGCAGGAATGAATATCATTCCTGCTTTAATTATATTCTGTTATAAAGCGTTTAGCTTATATATCAAGCCAGCCGCCCTCGCCGCCTTCTACGGGGCCTGTACCTACTGAAATTGTAAGAACATCCTCTGCGTCAAACGCAGTAATTTCAAAATCGGGTGCGGTATAAGTTTTCAATTTAATTTCTCCTTTACATAGTTGCAAGATAACGGCTTACTATGCTGTTATACTGTGTTGCTATTGCTGCAGTATACGATGCCTCATAGAAAGAGGTCTGAAGCTGACCCTTTTCATCTCTGTAATTTACAAAGCCCATATAAACTATATCGTTTACAGCTGTTGAATGGCTGAGCTTTATAATAGCTCCGAAATAAGCGTCAGAGGTATTGCTGTCTCTCTGAAGATAAGTGGTTGTTGCCGAAGCATAATCATCAGCTGTCCCACCTGCTGCAACGCTTTTTGCGGTTGCTTCATCAAATGTGCCGTTTCCTCTGTATGCAACAATTCCCATTGACTCAATAACGCTTGAGGTTGCTGAGCCTTTGTCGGTTGTATTGCCGACAAATCTGTCCCAATCCTCAGCGGGAATAACTGACTGTATTCTGAGCGAAAATGCGTCCTGAACGCCTGACTCTGTTGATGGGTCCTTGGTCATTTTGACCTGGGCTCTAAGCTTGTCAACAGAGAGTGAATAGAAGGTTGTGTCCTCAGTTGTGTAGCCCTGACTTTCAGCCCACTCCTCTGCGTATGAACCGGTAGGCGTATGAACAACCATTTTACCGGGACATCTGTAGAAAGCGTACTGACCGATAGTATTCAAAGAAGCCGGCAAAGTAATATCGGCAAGAGCCGTACAGCCGTAAAAGCTGCGGTACTCAATTACCTCAACGCCCTCGGGAACAAAAACTGCGGTTAAGCTTACATCATTATAGAAGCACTACTGACCGATTGACTTTACCGTGTAAGGAATTGTAACCGACTCAAGCGCTCTGCAGGAATAAAAGGCATATTCGCCTATTGATGTAACGCCTACGGGAATAACTACGCTTTTAATAGATGTCTTATTGTAAAACAGTCTGTCTGCAATCTTACTTACGGTTTTTCCGTTAATTGTCGACGGAATTTCAATATCAAGTAATGAGCCGTTATATGCTGTAACTGAAACTGTACCATCATCAAGCTCGGTATAGCTGAAATCGCTCTCAGCAGCCGGCTCGGCAAAAGATACCGTTGATAACATAAACATTGAGGTAATTACCAACGCCAAACAAAGAAATACGGATATAAGTTTTTTCATTAAATGACCACCTTTCAAATCAATACAATTATAGTGATTTAATTTTTATTTACAAGAAGTAAAATATACAAAATATGGAACATTTTTCATAAAATTGTGATAAATTTCACAAATTGTGCCTATTATGTGGATTATTTGCTATAATTTACTTGTATTGTATATTTTGTCTAAAATAATGAGAGCATTAAGAAACCGCCCCTTACCATTTTAGAGTAAGGGGCGGTTATGTTTACTGTTTTATTAAATTTATAAGCTTTTCTACCGACTGCTCAACATTCTCATTTTCAACCGTGAGCGTTATATCGGCATATTTTTTATAAAGAGCTATGCGCTCGTTATAAATGCTCTCTACGCTTTGCCCTGCCGAAGCTGCAATTCCACGGGTTTTTATATTGCTCAGCCGTTTTTTAAGCGTGTCAATGCCGACATCAATAAAAACAATTACACCGTCATTTTTGAGGTATTGCATTGCGTCAGCTCTGAAAACGGCACTGCCGCCTGTTGAAATAACGCAGTTTTCATATTTCTGAGAAATAATGGCATCCCTCTCGCAGTCAAGGAATTTTTCAAGACCGTCGGTATTGATAATGTCCTGTAAAAGTCTTTTTTCCCTCTGCTGAATTATAAGGTCTGTGTCGACAAAGCCTACACCGAGCGTTTTTGCAAGCACAACGCCGATTGTGCTTTTACCCGAAGCGGGCATACCGATTAAAACAATGTTTTTCATCAGATGGAAATTTCGTGAGCTATTCTGTAAAGGTCAAGGTCAATATGCTTTTCCATATTGAGAGCCTCGAAAATGTCGAAGTCGACAATTTCATCCTTTTTCATTGCTATAACTCTGTTGCCTATACCCTGCTCAAGCAAATCAACAGCCTTGCAGCCCATAAGAGAGCCTGCAACCCTGTCACGGACTGTGGGAGAGCCGCCTCTCTGAACATGGCCGAGAATTGTCGCACGGGACTCAATGCCCGTAATCTCCTGAATTCTTGTAGCCATTTCGGAAACGCCGCCTATACCCTCGGCAACAATTATAATGAAATGTCTTTTACCTGTTTTCTGAGTTCTCTTCATTCTTTCAATAACATCTCTTTCAAAATCGAACTCAACCTCAGGAATTAAAATTGTTGTTGCGCCGCAGGCAATACCTGCGTTAAGAGCTATGTAGCCTGCTCTTCTGCCCATTACCTCAACTACTGAGCAACGGTCATGAGATTCTGTAGTGTCACGGAGTCTGTCAACCATTTCCATAACGGTGTTCATAGCTGTATCGTAGCCTATTGTGTAATCACAGCAGGCAATATCGTTATCAATTGTACCGGGAATACCTACGCAGGGAATACCTCTTAAAGACAAATCCCTTGCGCCTCTGAAGGAGCCGTCGCCGCCTATTACAACAACGCCGTCCATACCGATCTGCTTGCAGACATCAATAGCCTTCTGCATACCCTCTTCTGTTTTGAATTCGGGGCTTCTTGCAGAGTAAAGAATTGTGCCGCCACGGTTTATAATATTTGAAACGCTGCGTAGATTCATCTCATACATATCGCCGTACATAAGACCGTTGTAGCCTCGTCTTATGCCCATAACACGCATTCCCTTTTCACAGCCTGCACGGACAACTGCCCTGACAGCAGCATTCATGCCGGGTGCGTCGCCGCCTGAAGTTAAAACGCCAATAGTTCTCATATTTTCACCTCAAAACATTTATCTGAAAGTTATATTTAAACACAATTAACAATATAATACACGAAAAGAAAAAATAGTCAAGTAAAATTATTATTTTCTTCACTGTATAACGACATTTTCATTGCCTAAAAGACTGCGAAGCTGAGACAGCAGAAGCTCGTCCGGGTCAACGCTGTAATTCATGGCTCTGTACTGCTTTGTATCGTTAAAATAGAAATACACGGGAAGCTTGCCGCCCCTGCCCTGCAAAAGCTCATTGCATTTGAACGCCTGAGGCGAGCTTTGGCTCTGAAGTCTCAGGAACATTCCCGTTTTCTTTTTCTTCTGCACATTTTCGGGCGCATTTTCTATTGTATCAACTACAATTTTTGCGTCCTCGTCCTCTTTGAGCGACAGCCTGCCCTTTATAAGCACAACATTGCCTGCCAGCAGCAGAGTTTTTGAAAGCTCGTAGGTTTTCGGGAAAACAATGGTTTCTATGCCGCCCGTCATATCCTCAACAGTTACAAAAGCCATGGTTGTGTCGGATTTTGTTATCTTCTTTTTGGCTGAGGTTATAATTCCCAGCACCTTGACAGGCGTATTGTCGGAATACGGGCTTTGCGTATCGTTTGCGGCTTCAAGCAGGTCAAAAATACTGTCAGCCTTAAGCCTTTTTGAAAGACCTTCGTATTCAGCCATAGGATGCCCCGAAATGTAAATTCCCGTAGTTTCCTTTTCAAGCGACAGCAGTTCAAGCTTCGGGAATTCTTCAATTCTCTCAAGCTGCGGCTCCGATGTGTCCTCCATATTGCCCAAATCAAACAGCCCGAGCTGACCGTCGACATTGCGCCGTCTTGTGTTTTCTATTGAAGAAATCACGGAATTGAGATTTATAAGCATTTCCCGTCTGTTAAGTCCTAGACCGTCAAGAGCACCCGAACGGATAAGACTCTCGACTGCCCTTTTGTTGAAATCCTTTGACTGTGTGCGTTTGCAGAAATCGTAGAAGGATGTATATTTTCCGTTAAGACAGCGTTCTTTATATATAGTGTCAATAAAGCCGAGACCTAAATTCTTGATAGCAAGCAGACCGAAACGGATTTTACCCGAGTCTGCGGTAAACTGCGCCTGCGATGAGTTTATATCAGGTTTTAAAACCTTGATTTTCATTCTTTCGCTCTCTGAAATATAAAGCGAAACCTTTGACGCTTCGTCAATTACGCTTGTAAGAAGCGCCGCCATAAACTCGGCAGGATAATGCGCCTTTAAATATGCCGTTCTGTATGCTACTACGGCATAAGCAGCAGAATGTGATTTATTGAAAGCGTATGAGGCAAAGGAGGTCATATCGTCAAAAATGCTGTTGGCAGTTTTTTCGTCAATGCCGTTTTTTGAACAGCCTTCAATAAATGTTGAACGCTCCTCCTCCATAACCTTATGCTTTTTCTTTGACATTGCCCTTCTGACTATATCAGCTCTGCCGAAGGAATAGCCTGCAAGCGAACGGAATATTTCCATAACCTGCTCCTGATAGACCATACAGCCGTTGGTAACATCAAGTATAGGCTTTAAAAGCGGTGTTTTATACCGTATTTTGTCGGGGTTGTGTCTGTTTTCAATGTAGGTGTCTATTGAGTCCATAGGACCGGGTCGGTAAAGCGAAATAACCGCAATAATATCTTCTATGCTTTCGGGTTTCAGGCGCACAAGCACCCGTCTGAGTCCTGCAGATTCACACTGAAATACTCCGTAGGTCTGCCCTGCCTTGAACAAATCAAAGGTAGCCTTATCGTCAAGCGGTATTTTCTCAATATCAAAGTCAGGCTTATACTGCTTTATCATTTTGACGGCGTCATCAATTACCGTCAGTGTGCGAAGTCCGAGAAAATCCATTTTCAGAAGTCCGAGCTCTTCAATAGTAGTCATTGTAAACTCGGTTACAACGGACTCGTCATTTCTTGCAAGTGGCACATACTCGTCAACGGGTTTGTCGGTAATTACAACGCCTGCCGCATGCTTTGAGGCGTGGCGAGGCATACCCTCAACCGCTTTTGCAAGGTCAATAAGCTCCTTAACGGTGCTGTCGCTTTCATACATACTGCGAAGCTCGTTGTTTTTCTGAAGCGCCTTGTCAATGGTTATATTTATTTCTCTGGGTATCTGCTTTGCGACAGCGTCAACAACATTATATGCAAGACCCAAGACCCTGCCGACATCACGGATTGCCGCCCTTGCCGCCATAGTGCCGAAGGTAACAATCTGCGCAACATGGTCCTCGCCGTATTTACCTATAACATAGTCGATAACCTCTTCACGCCTTACATAGCAGAAGTCGACATCAATGTCAGGCATACTTACCCTTTCGGGATTTAAAAACCTTTCAAAGAGCAGATTGTATTTCATAGGGTCAATGCCCGTAATTCCCATACAGTAAGCGGCAATACTGCCTGCGCCCGAGCCTCTGCCCGGACCCACAGGAATATCTTTTGATTTGGCATAGGCTATAAAGTCGGCAACTATAAGGAAGTAGTCGACATAGCCCATTTTTTCTATAACAGACAGCTCGTATTCAAGTCTGTCAATGTATTTTTTATCGCAATTCTCACCGTAATTTCTGTATAAGCCCTCATAGCACAGGCGTTTGAAATAATCATAATGGCTCTCGCCCTCGGGCACATCAAAGTGCGGAAGCTTTGTTTTGCCGAATTCAAATTCAACATTGCACATTTCGGCAATTTTTGCGGTGTTGTCGCAAGCTTCGGGGTATGCGGAAAAATTTTCACGCATTTCCTCTTCGGATTTAAGATAATAATCGTCGGTAGCAAATTCCAGCCCCGTGTCCTCGTCAATGGTATGGTTGGTCTGAATACAGATTAAAACCTTCTGCGTTTTGGCATCCTCTTTGTTTACATAATGCACATCATTCGTGGCGACAAGCGGTATGCCCGTTTCGTCTGAAAGCCTTTTGAGCTTTGGCAGAATTTCAAGCTGTTCACGGATGCCATGATTCTGCATTTCGAGATAATAATTCCCCTGCCCGAAAACGGAATTGTACCACAGAGCCGTCTGTTTTGCGCCCTCGTAATCGTTTGCGACAAGCTTTCTCGGAATTTCACCTGCAAGGCAGGCTGAAAGCGCAATAAGCCCTTCGTGGTATTTTTCGAGCAGTTCCCTGTCAACTCTCGGCTTTACATAAAAACCCGATACCCAGGATTCAGATACCATTTTTATAAGATTTTTATAGCCCGTTTCATTTTTACAAAGAAGAATAAGGTGATAGCGCTCGGAGTCAAGAGTATGCACCTTGTCAAAGCGTGAACGGGCGGCAACATAGACCTCACAGCCGATAATCGGCTTTATACCCTGCTTTTTTGCCTCTTTATAAAAATCTATTACGCCGTACATATTGCCGTGGTCGGTAATGGCGACTGCCGTTTGCCCGTCCTTTTTTGCAGCATCAAAAAGCTGCCCGAAGCGGCATGCGCCGTCAAGCAGACTGTACTGTGTGTGCAAATGTAAGTGGACAAATGACATAGTTTTTCCTCTGTTTAAAAGCTTTTATTCAAACAGCTTATTGTAAAAATCTTCAAAGCAATCGAAGGTTGCGAAATAGTCCTTCGGTGTTTCGGCTCTTCTTATGAGTTTAAAGCTTCCGTCGGGCTTCAAAAGGATTTCGGCTGATTTTAATTTGCCGTTATAGTTGTACCCCATTGCAAAGCCGTGTGCGCCCGTGTCGTGAATGTATATAAGGTCGCCCATATCAATTTGCGGCAGCCAACGGTCAATGGCAAATTTGTCATTATTTTCGCAAAGCGAGCCTGTAATATCGTAAAGCTTTTCGTGAGGCTCGTTTTCCTTGCCCATTACGGTTATATGATGGTATGCGCCGTACATTGCAGGACGCATAAGATTTACTGCGCAGGCGTCAACGCCGATATATTCCTTATGGGTGTGCTTGCAGTTTATGGCTCTTGTTACAAGTGCGCCGTAGGGAGCTAACATATATCTGCCAAGCTCGGTGTAAATTGCAACATCACCCATACCGTTAGCAGTAAGGATTTCGTCATATTCTCTCTTTACGCCGTTTGCAATCTCGAATATATCGTTTTCGGGCTGGTCGGGTCTGTACGGAATACCGATACCGCCCGAAAGGTTGATAAAGCTGATTTTAATGCCTAACTGCTCTTTCAATTCAACAGCAACCTCAAAAAGCGTTCTTGCAAGCGTCGGGTAATAATTATTTGTAAGCGTGTTGCTTGCAAGGAAGGAATGTATGCCGAATTCCTCAACACCCTTTTCCTTGAGAATTTTAAAAGCATCAAAAAGCTGTGCTGTGGTCATGCCGTATTTAGCATCGCCCGGATTGTCCATAATATGATTTGAAATTTTGAAAACTCCGCCCGGATTATAACGGCAGCAAAGCTTTTTGGGAAGCTTGCCGAGAGTCTTTTCAAGTATTTCAATCTGTGTAAAGTCGTCAAGGTTGATAATTGCGCCTAATTCAGCGGCGTACTTGAATTCCTCGGGCGGTGTGTCGTTGGAGGAAAACATTATTTCATTTCCCTTTGCACCGACAGCCCTTGAAAGCATAAGCTCTGTCATTGAAGAGCAGTCGCAGCCGCAACCGTATTCACGCAGAATATTTATAAGAAACGGATTGGGCGTTGCCTTGACCGCAAAATACTCACGGAAGCCCTTATTCCACGAAAATGCTTTATAAAGATTTTCGCAGTTTTTTCTAATGCCTGCTTCGTCATAAATATGAAACGGAGTAGGATAGACCTTTGCAATTTCCTCTAACTTCTCTTTGGTTGTAAAGGGTGTTTTTGTTGTCATTTACTGCCTCCCGAATATTTTATAATATAGTTTCTTATTGTCTCTGCGCCCTCGCCGTTTAGTGCGGAAAAGGGAATTATTCTGTCCTTCTCAACTGTCGGCAACTCGGTTTTGATAGCTTCGAGCCTTGTTTTGTACTCGGTTTTATTGAGCTTGTCGCTCTTTGTCAGAGCCACTATAAACGGATAGCCTGTCTGTGTGAGAAAGTCAATCATCATAATATCGTCTGCCGTGGGCGGATGGCGCATATCAACGAGCTGAACAACAAGAGAAATGTTTCTGCCCGAATTAAAATAACCCTCCATCATTTTTGCCCAACGGTCCTTTTCCGTTTTAGCGACCTTTGCGTAGCCATAGCCGGGAAGGTCAACGATTTTTGCGTCGCCGCCCACCGAATAAAAATTGATTGTAACTGTTTTACCCGGAACAGAGCTTACCCTTGCAAGATTTTTACGGTTAAAGACTTTATTTATAAGCGAGGATTTGCCGACATTTGAACGCCCCGAAAACACTATTTCGGGAAGAATGCTTGCAGGCAGCTGGGAGAAGGTGCCGTATGCTCTTTCAAACTGAGCTTTTGAAAAATCCATATTTACTCCTTTCAGCTTTGCTGCCAGACTGCCTGATTATTTGCCAATTCTTCGGGCATTGCAAGCTTTTTGTCTGTTTTGCGTGTTTTCTTCTCTTTTTCTTTAGCAAGCGCCAGTGACAGCACCTCGTTAACATCGGAAACGGGAACAAAGGTAATTGCCTTTTTCACTTCTGAGTCAAACTGCTTTATGTCGGGCATATTGTCCTCGGGTATAATTACGGTTTTAATGCCGTTTTTATAAGCAGCCATACTCTTTTCTTTAAGACCGCCTATTGCGAGCACTCTGCCCGTTAAGGTAACCTCGCCCGTCATGGCAATATTGGCATTAACCTTTCTGCCCGAAAGCGCAGATGCAAGAGCAGTTGTAATGCCAATGCCTGCAGACGGTCCGTCTTTGGGAACAGCTCCCTCGGGGAAGTGCAGATGCACATCCTTGCTTTTATAAAAGTCCTCGGGTATTGAGTACTCGTCTGTAACGCTTCTCATAAAGCTGTATGCAGTTTTTGCAGACTCCTTCATAACATCGCCCAGAGAGCCTGTAAGCTCCAATTTGCCCGTACCCTCTGTAACAAGCGCTTCAATCTGCAGCATTTCGCCGCCGACACTTGTCCATGCAAGTCCGTTGACAACGCCTACCCTGTCCTCTTTTACAAGTGAGTCATCCTTAAACTTTCTCGGTCCTAAAAGCTCCTCTAAATCAGACGCTTTTACCGTTATTTTACCGTCAAAGCCCTCTGCGAATTTAACGGCTTCTTTTCTTAACACCTTTGAGATTACTCTTTCGCAGGTTCTTACGCCTGCTTCCTTTGTATAACCCTCGATAATGAGTGTAAGAGCGTCATCTCTGATTTTAAGCTGACTTGCCTTCAAGCCGTACTGCTTGAGCTGTTTTGGTACAAGATGCTTTTTGGCAATGTTGAATTTTTCATTAAATGTATAGCTGTAAAGCTCTATAATTTCCATTCTGTCACGAAGCGGTGCGGGTATGGTTGCAAGGTCGTTTGCCGTGGTTACGAACAAAACCTTGCTTAAATCAAATGGAATATCAATATAATGGTCCCTGAAAGCATTGTTCTGCTCTGGGTCAAGAGCTTCCAAAAGAGCTGATGACGGGTCGCCCTTGTAATCTGAGGAAAGCTTGTCTATTTCATCAAGCAAAATAAGCGGATTTGCGCTCTTTGTACGCTTGAGGGCGTCCATAATATTGCCCTCCATTGCGCCTATGTATGTTCTTCTGTGACCTCTGATTTCAGCCTCATCCCTGACACCGCCTAAAGATATTCTTGCGTATTTTCTGTTCATGGCGTGTGCAAGCGACTTTGCAACAGAGGTTTTGCCTACTCCGGGAGGTCCTGCAAGACAGATAATCTGCCCCTTGATGTCGGGTGCTAATTTTCTGACTGCAAGCAGTTCAAGTATTCTGTCCTTAACCTCGTCAAGACCGTAGTGATCTCTCTCAAGTATTTTTCTTGCCTTTTTAATGTCAAGATTATCCTTTGTGTACTTGTTCCACGGCAGAGCAAGTACCTCGTCAAGATAGTTTCTGATTACTGCGCTCTCGGGGCTTGAGGACTGCATTTTGGCAAGTCTGTCACATTCCGTGAGAAGCTTTTTCTCATCCTCGGGCTTAAAGCCGATTTTCTTAATTGCATTTCTGTATTTTTCTGCCTCGTCGTCGGAGGATTCGCCGCCGTTAAGCTCGGCAGATATAGCCTTCATCTGTTCACGCAGATAGTATTCTCTCTGATTTTCGTCCATCTGCTGCTGAACCTTTGAATTAATTTCGGACTCAACTCTTAAAAGGTCTATTTCTTTTAAAAGAATTACGCAAAGTGTTTCAAGTCTTTTAAGCTTGTTGCTCTGCTCAAGCACCTGCTGTTTCAATGCGTATTCAATAGGAATATTAGCCGCAATAAAATCGGCAAGCTCGCCTGCGTCCTTTCTTGTGGTAACGCCTATTGCAACATCGGGCGCAAGCGGTGCTGAAAACTCGGCATATTCTTCAAACAGCACCTTGGCATGTCTGACCGTAGCCTCGGTTTTTAGTGAATTGCCGCTTTCTGTGCTTTCTACCGTTCTCATAACCGAAGCGGTGAAGAACGGAGTTTTGCTGACAAGTCCGCACAAAGCCGCCCTGTATTTACCCTCAACAACAACTCTGAAAGCGTCGCCTGAGGGCATACGGACAAGCTGTTTTATTTCGCAGACAGTACCGATATTGTAAAGGTCATAAAGGTCTATTTCATGCTGTGCGGCATTTTTCTGTGCAACAAGAAAAATATCCTTTTTAGCTGTCATAGCTTCTTTTATGGCTGAAATCGACTGTTTTCTGCCGACATCAAAATGCACAACTGCACCGGGGAATACTACCAATCCCCTCAAAGCAACCATAGGAAGCGCAAATTCATCAAAGTAAAATTCCATATATATCACTCCTTTTTTCAAGGAATTACAAATTTGAATTTGAAATAGTATTATACTATATAATTTTAAGTACTGCAATAATTAAATTGTAATATTGTGTTGATATTATGCAGATTTTCAAGCTTTTTTGCATATTCGTTCAAACTAAAGAAAATCAGGCTGTATATTGACACAGCCTGATTATTTTACTGATTTTTTCTTTTTCTGATATAGTCCTCTAATATAAGGACTGCCGAAACTGCGTCAACTACCGCCTTTCGCTTTTTGCCTCGGGTGTTTGTTTCATTAAGAATACCGTGCGCAGAAACCGTTGTCAGCCGTTCGTCCTGCAAATCAACAGGAAGCCCTGTCAGGTCATAAAGCAGCTCGGCGAAATGTCTGCAAGCCTCTGCCCTGAAGCCCTCTGTGCCGTCCATATTTTTGGGCAGTCCGACAACAATCTGCTGTGCCTTTAATTCAGCAGCCTTTTCGCTGACGGTATGCGCAAGCTTTTCGGCATCTTTTTCGTTTATAACAGTTACGGGTGACGCTAACATTTCAAATTTGTCACAGACTGCAAGGCCTGTTCTTGTGTCGCCGTAATCAACTGAAAGTATAATCATAGACCGACCTCTTATCCCTCGGGATTCGGCTGTACAGCAGGCTCCGTCGGCTCGGGTGCGGGCGGTGTTGTTGCAGCAGGCGCTGTCGTTGCGGGAGGTGTCGGCGCAGGTGTAGGCTCTGCGGGTGTTACCTGCTGATGAATTGTTACAGTTTCTTCAGGATTTTCAACGGGCGCTGCCTCTGCGGCACAGCTTACGCATCTGCCCGGCATATTGCTCTTTGAGTACCAGCCTGTTGCTTTTTCGGGGCAGCTTTCGCTCGCAAGAAGTCCTGAACGAAGGCAATATGTTGCCTGTGTGGTAAGCGGTGAATAAACCTCAAAATTCTTTGCCGCAAGACCCTTGTGAATTCTGTTCATAACCTCCTGGAATATTGCGCCGGATGGGTTGCCCGTAACATATTTTGAAAGCTGTTTAGGCTGGTCGCAGCCATACCATACAGCAGCTACATAATAGGGTGTGCCGCCGACAAACCAACGGTCCTTATCGTCTGTTGTGGTACCTGTTTTTGCAAAGGTCTGGAAGCCTGAAACGCCGTATTTTCTGCCTGTTGAGGCATGTGCGGCATCGGTAACAACGGTCTGAAGCAATCTGTTCATTACATCGGCAGAGTCCTGAGTCATTATCTGCTCGCCCTCTTCGTCGCCGTTCTGAAGATATATCTTTGAGCCGTTTGCATTGGTAACCTTATAGTAGCAGTAAGGCTTATAATACTTGCCGCCGTTGCCGAAGCTTGCAAAAGCCGCCGCCATATCAACGGTTGTAACGCCGTAGGTAAGACCGCCAACTGCCATAGGAGCGTATGCGATATCATTGTCGGTAAGGGTTGAAAGGTGGAACTTTTCCTTAGCATATTTATAGCAGGTGTTCATACCCATCTGCCGTACAAGCTGTGCAGGTACGGTATTGTATGAAACTGCAAGCGCAAGCTGAACGGTGATGTAGCTGTCGGGAGAGCCCATATCGCCGCCGTAGTTCTGCGGCCAGAGCTTGCCGCCAACCATAAAGCCGTAGTTCATTACCTTTGTGCCCCAGGTAACATGCTTTTCGTTAATTGCGGCAGTGTAAACGCTCAGCGGTTTGATTGACGAACCGGGCTGTCTGGGTGATGTCGCACGGTTAAGACCTCTGTTTTCAGTCTTTGGTCCCGTTCCGCCGACAATGCCTAAAATTCTGCCCGAATAATCCATAATAGTCATTGCTGACTGTGCGTCGGGAACATTCTGATTGTAAGCAGGCATTGAAATTCTGTTGACATAGACATCTTCAAGCTGTGACTGAACATTTCTATCAATCGCTGAGTAGATGCGAAGTCCGCCGTTATATATAAGCTTTGAAGCCTGTGAACGGGTGTAGCCAAGCTGATTTACAAGGTCATCTATGACGGATTTAATAACATAGTCAACATAATAGCTGTTAATTTCAACAGTCTGTGTCTGTGCTTCCTGCTGAGCGGCAGACTCGGATTTTACATAGTTTTCGCTATTGGTGAAAACCATTTCGTACGCCTTTGCCTGCTCGTACTCTTCGTCTGTTATATCACCTGCCTCATGCATATACCACAGGCAGTCAATCTGTCTTTTTCTGTTGTCCTCAGCATGCTTTAAAGGTTCAAATTTAGAGGGGTTTTTGGTGATACCTGCAAGGCATGCGCACTCGGCATAGTTAAGCTCTGACAGCTCCTTGCCGAAATACTTTTCTGCCGCAGTCTTTACGCCGTAACAGCCGTTGCCGAGATAAACCGTGTTAAGATATGCTTCAAGTATAGTGCTTTTTGAAGCGTTCTTTTCAAGGTTAAGAGCGTTTAATATTTCATAGAATTTACGGTTTATTGTATAGGCATTATCGCCCGTAAGGTTTTTAATAAGCTGCTGTGTAAGGGTTGAGCCGCCGCCGCTTTTGCCTAAAGTCAAAACGGTTTTTACAGTTCTTACCCAGTCAACGCCGCCGTGCTTTTCAAATCTCTTGTCCTCAAGGTCAACATAAGCTTTCTGCAGGATTTCGGGTATATTGTCAATGCTTACCCACACACGGTTCTGTTCACCGTGAAGCCTTGCAATCTCTTCGACCTCGTCGTTGTTGTTATATGCGTAAACTATTGTGGTCTGAGCCTGATTTTCCTTATACTCGTCGATATTGATTTTCGGCTCGCCGTTAACATAGGAGGAGGCAAAGTTAAACAGATATACGGTCACAATACAAACGCAGAGCAAAGCTGTAAAAGCCAGAGAAAGCAAAACTGTAATTACCTTCTGAAGCTTTGGGTTAAGCGACTTGAATTTACTTAAGCGCTTTTTCTTTGCTTTTGGTGTTTTAGGTGTTTTTGGCTTTTTGCTTACCTTTTTAACCATTGCTGAAAATCCTCCTGATATGCCAATATACATATATTTAGTTTATTGTATCACAAATAATAAATTTTTTCATCATTTTTTTGTAAAAATATTGATTTTTTTATTTAATGTATATATTAAGGCTTAAGCACAAAAGTAAAAGGCAGGGATTCACCCTGCCCTGAACCTTTATAAATCATTTTTCCAGCTGTAAAAAGCCGACCTTTTTCATAGTCTTTTTAAGTGTGCGCTGTGCGAAATGGCTTGCCATTTCGGCGCCTGTTGCGGCGCACTGCAAAAGATAAGCCTTATCGTTTATAAGTCTGTTATATTCAGCCTTGACGGGTTTAAGCTCATCAATTACTGCTTCGCCTACCGCAGTCTTGAAATCACCGTAGCCTTTGCCGTCAAACTCACTTTCAATCTCGTCAAAGGATTTGCCCGTGCAGCAGGAATAAATTTCCATAAGATTATTTATTCCGTCCTTGCCCTCGCCGTAATACACCTTTGCCTCGGAGTCTGTAACTGCGGACTTGATTTTTTTGAGAATCACATTATCGTCATCAAGCAAAGAAATAAAGCCCTTGGGATTTGCGTCGGATTTGCTCATCTTCTTTGCCGGGTCCTGAAGGGACATAATTCTTGCGCCTGCCTTATGTATAAACGGCTCGGGCACCTTGAAGGTGTTGCCGTAAATGCCGTTGAAGCGCTCTGCAATATCCCTTGTAATTTCAAGGTGCTGCTTCTGGTCGTCGCCTACGGGTACATAGTCAGCCTGGTAGAGAAGAATGTCAGCAGCCATAAGCACGGGATATGAAAATAAGCCTACATTGACATTTTCGGGATGCTTCTCGCTCTTGTCTTTAAATTGAGTCATTCTTGAAGCTTCGCCGAACTGTGTGTAGCAGTTTAAAATCCACGCAAGCTGTGCATGCTCGGGCACATGGCTCTGAATGAATACGACATTTTTCTCGGGGTCAATGCCCAAAGCTAACAAAAACGCATACATTTCAAGCGTCTGCCGTCTTAAATCGGCAGGCTGCAGACGGACTGTAATTGAATGTAAATCTGCTACGGCATAGAAGCAGTCATACTCCTGCGCCATATCATTAGCCATTATTTTCCAGTTTTTGAATGCGCCGAGATAGTTGCCGAGTGTAGGCGTGCCTGTCGGCTGAACTGCGCTTAAAACTATCTTTTTCTTTTCCTGTTCCATTTTGAATTATTCCTCTTCTTCGTCTTCGGCTTCCTCGACGGGTAAAATTTCAACCTTAACCTTACCTATACGGCGCTCTTCAACATTGAGAACTGTGAATTTAATATTTTCAAACTGTGTTTCGTCCTGCTTTTCGCCTGTAGGAAGATAGCCTAAAAGGCTTATTATAAAGCCGCCGAGAGTGTCATAATCGCCCTCGGGAATTGAAATGCCGAGCTGCTCCTCAACCTCTTCAATATCAGTAATACCGTCAATAGTGAAGGTGTTTTCGTTGATTTTTGAAATCTCTTCATCCTCGTTGTCATATTCGTCCTGAATATTGCCGACGATGGACTCAATTATATCTTCAAGCGTAACAATACCTGCCGTGCCGCCGTACTCGTCAACAACAACAGCCATCTGAATATGCTTTTCAAGCATTTCGTTTAAAAGCTCGTTGCACTGCTTGGTTTCGGGCACATAGTAAGCCTCACGCATAAAATCCTTGATGCTCTTGGATTTCGGCAGGCTTGCGCCTACATATTTAAGCAGGTCCTTGATATATACAACGCCGATTATATTGTCGGGGTCCTCTTTGTAAATAGGAATTCTCGAGTGACCATATTCCATTGAGATTTTAACGACCTCTGCAAGTCCGTCCTCAATGTCAACACAGTCAACATCGGTACGGTGAGTCATAATATCGGCAACATCCATATCGTCAAACTCAAAGATGTTGTTAATCATTTCCTTCTGCGTGTCCTCAATAACACCCTTTTCCTGACCGACATCAACCATCATTCTGATTTCCTCTTCGGTAACTACCTCTTCGTCAGCGTTCGGGTCAATACCGAAAAGTCTGACAACTCCGTTTGTCGAAGCGGACAAGAGCTTTACAAAGGGTCTGAACACCTTGTTTACAAACAAAAGCACCGGCACAACGGTAAAGGACACCTTTTCAGGCTTGTGCATTGCAATCTTTTTAGGTACAAGCTCGCCTAAAACAAGTGAAAAATATGACATAATAACCGTAATGAGTACGGTTGAAAGCACGCTGATTACGCCTACAGGAATATAATTTACAACATTTGTAGCCGCAATTCTTTCGGTAAGTCTTACAGCAAAGGACTGTGATGCCGTGGCACTCGTCAAAAAGCCTGCAAGTGTAACGCCTATCTGGATTGTGGAAAGAAATCCGCTTGAATCCTTGGTAAGCTTTAAAACCTGCTTTGCCTTTTTGTCGCCGTTTTCAGCCATTTTTTCAAGCTTGTTGTCGTTTAATGAGATAATCGCAATTTCGCTCATGGCAAAAAAGGCGTTTATCATAACAAGCACAAATAACACAAATAATTTTAAAATAACGCTCGCAGGGTCTGCGTCCATCGGTTAAAAAACCCCTTTCAATATACATATTTAGAGTATTGTACTATATTTTAGCAGTTTAGTCAAATTTTAGTTTGTGGAGTTCTTTGCAAAGTTACAAAGAACAAATACCGCCCCATCTCAGAGGGGGCTGGCATTTTGCGAAGCAAAATGACTGGGGGAGTAATAAAATCAACAAAAAAACTCCCTCAGCCTCACGGCAGCTCCCTCCCCGAGGGAGCGGTAGATATACGCCGTAAATTCGTAAAATCAAGTACCCTTACAAACTCCGATTTGCCGAAACAAAAAAGCAGGCTTATGAAAGCCTGCTGAAATTATGCGTGTTATTAAATCCGTCTGCCGTTATTTCAATGCAGCTAAAATGTCCTCTTTGGACTGTACGCCTACAAAGGTCTTAACAGCCTCGCCGTTTTTGAAAACTATAAGCGTCGGAATTGACATAACGCCGTACTGCTCTGCAATTTCGTCTGCCTCGTCAACATCAAGCTTTGCAACCTTGACATCGGGGTTTTCGCTTGCTATTTCGTCAATTACGGGAGCCATCATTTTGCACGGTCCGCACCATGTTGCAAAGAAATCCACAAGACAGGTTTTGTCAGCCTGCAGAATTTCCTGTTCAAAATTGCTTTCATCAAGAATTGTTACGCTCATATTTTACTCTCCTTTTTCCTGAATGCTTTTTAAATATTTTACTGCCGAAAGTCCTGCCTGAGCGCCGTCATAAACAGCCTTGCACACCTGTAAAAGACCGCCCGTAACATCGCCGCAGGAAAATACGCCGGGAATATTTGTTGACATATCCTCTTTCACACGGATGTTATTGCCGTCGGTAACAATGCCGAGCTTTTTGGCAAAATCGACGCCGCCTGCAACGCCCTGCGCTATGAATACGCCGTTGAGTTCAAGGCAGGAGCCGTCATCAAAGATAACTTTGTTAAGCTTCTGCTCGCCTGAAAACTCCTTGATTTTCTTGGTAATTACCTCGAATTTATCGGTTTCGGGAGCAGGCAGACCGTTTGTGAGAATTACAACACTGCCGACAATGTTTTCAAGCTCCTCGGCTTCGCTTAACGCATAAGCCTCGTTGCCTAAAACGGCAACGCTCTTTTTGCGGTAGAAAAAGCCGTCACATATAGCGCAGTAGCTTATTCCCCTGCCCTCAAAGGTGTCAACACCCGTAATGTTGGGCTTAAGCTTTTTGTTGCCCGTTGAAATTATAAGGGTCTTGCCCTCATATTTGTTGTCCTTGGTTGTAATTTCATAGCTCTTGTCTACCGTCATTGCAACATTGAGAGCTTCCTCATTTGCAATTTCAACTCCGAGAGCCTTAGCCTGCTCAATTCCCGTGCTGTAAAGCTCCTTGCCGCTTATACCGCCGACAAAGCCGTAGTAATTGTCAATACTGTGGGCCTTTTCAAGCTGGGATTCACCGGAATACATTACAAGCACGCTTTTATTTGCTCGCTTTGCATACAGCGCCGCAGATATGCCTGCAGGACCTGCACCTATTATTATAACATCAAACATATAAAAAACACCATCAAACAATTAAAATTTACAATTTATTAAAGAGCTGCGGCTACGCTTGTCTCAATTTCCTCGGGAGTAACGCTCGAAGAAAATCTCTTTACAATGTTACCTTGACGGTCAATTAAGAACTTTGTGAAATTCCACTTGATTCTCTCGCCGCCTGTCTGCTCTGTAAGATACTTGTAAAGCGGAATAGCGTCTGAGCCGTTAACCTTGATTTTCTTGAAACGGGTAAAGGTTGTGCCGAATTTGCGTGAGCAAACCTTGTTGATACCGTCATCGCTCTCCATTGCCTGAAAAGCAAACTGATTGCAGGGGAAGTCAAGAATTTCAAAGCCCTGCTCCTTATATTTTTTATAAAGTGCTTCAAGACCTGCGTACTGAGGTGTGAAGCCGCAATGTGTTGCCGTATTTACAATCAGAAGCACCTTGCCCTCAAAATCCTTGAGTGAAACCTCTTCACCCTTCTGACTTAATACCGTAAAATCATAAACACTCATTTTCCGTTCCTCCTGATTTCAGCTTTCTGTTATTATAAAAGAGAAGCTACGCACTCGTCAACCTTTTTCATGCTTGCGGTAGGCTCGAAGCGTGCTACAACATTGCCCTGTCTGTCAATGATAAACTTCGTGAAATTCCACTTGATGTCGGGATTCTTCTTATAGTCTTTGTCAGCCTTTTTGCACATAGCGTTCATAGCTATTGCGGCAGGACCCATACCAAAGCCTTCAAAGCCCTTTTGGCTCTTAAGATACTCAAAAAGAGGCAGTGCATTTTCGCCGTTTACATCACTCTTTTTCATCTGCGGGAACTGTGTTTTGTATTTAAGTGTGCAGAACTCGTGAATTTCATCATCCGTGCCGGGCGTCTGGCCTGCGAACTGATTGCAGGGAACATCAATAATCTCAAAACCCTTGTCATGATATTTCTCGTACATCTCTTCAATTTCCTTGTACTGAGGCGTAAAGCCGCAGCCTGTCGCCGTGTTTACTACCATAACAACCTTGTCCTTGCAGTCTGCAAGTGAAACCTCATTGCCCTTGCGGTCCAAAACAGTGTAATCATAAATTGACATAATACTTACCTCCGTAAAAATAATATTTGATTTTGTAAAATTAAATTGTGTGCAATCAAATTTACATTTGAATTCTAACATTAAATAATTACAATGTCAAGAAAATTTTTAAAAAATTTATAATAAAGAACAAATTGCATCAAAGTGTTAAAAATTTTTGAATATTTATTTTAGGTGTTGACCTTAATAGTAAAATAAAGTAAAATATATATAACTAAATGAATTTTTTAACATATTACTTGTTTTAATATAGATTTCGGAGAAAGAGAATGAAAAAAGTTTTTGCTTTTGAGGTATTTGATATTATACCCTGCCCCGAGGGTATTATAATATCTCAGAAAGAATTATATAACGGCACAAGCTACAAGGTAAGCTTTTTACAGTACGATGTCGCCACTGACAGAAGGACAGCCATTACAAAGGATATTTATCAGGGCTTTAAATTCGGTGAGAATTTTGAAAAAATCACGGATGAAATCGGTGATTATGTTTCCTGCGAGGCAGGCTTTTTCAGAAACGGCAGCGTTGTTATAGTTTACCCCTCGGGCGAAACGGGGATTTTTGACAAGAGAGGCAAGAACACCTGGACAGGCGACCTTATGTACAGGGACTGTCCCATTAACAGTATAGCGCCCGACGGCTCGCAGTTCTGGACTGCAATTCCGCTTCAGAACTCAATTATCAGCTATTCGCTTGTGCATAAAAAGTTCAGTATGAGAATCGGCTCTGAAAGCGCAAACACATTTGTTGAGCCGGTTTCGGTCAGCCATTACGGCAACGAGCTTTTTGTCTGCTGCGCAGGCTCAAACAAAATAAGAACGGTTGACCTGACAAGCTTTCTTGCAAGCGATTACCGTCAGTTTGAAGAGCCTGTTTATAAATATATGCGCTCGGCAGGCAAGGAATTTGTCGTACTCGCCTCAGGCGTTTATATGCTGTAATTCAATATATTATTATGAGAGCAGACCTGAAATACGGTCTGTTTTTTTATGCTTATTTAATTGCATTTTACAGCTATTTGTTGTATCATATTCATATCAAATAGAATGAGGTATTATATGCTCAGTTCAAAGCAGGAAAAACTATTAAAAAATGTTCAGAAGCCTGCCCGTTATACGGGCGGCGAATTTAACAGCGTAGTCAAGGACAAGTCAAAGATAAGCTTTCGCTATGCCCTGTGCTTCCCCGATGACTACGAAATAGGTATGTCGCACCTCGGTATGAAAATTCTTTACGGTCTTGTAAACGAAAGAGATGACGCATGGTGCGAAAGGGTTTTTGCGCCCTGGGACGATATGGAAGCCGAAATGCGCAAAAACAATGTACTTCTCTACGGACTTGAAAGCGGCGACGACATTAAAGATTTTGATATGATAGGCTTTCCCCTTCTGTATGAGCTTTCATATACAAATGTGCTTAATATGCTTGATTTGGCAGGTCTGCCTGTAAGAAGCCGTGACAGAAAGGATTTAACTCCGCTTATTGTCGCAGGCGGTCCGTGCGCCTGTAACCCCGAGCCGATGTCGGCATTTATTGATTTGTTTATGCTCGGCGACGGCGAAGAGGTTACGCATGATGTTATAGACCTGCTTAAGAAGCACAGGGACGCAGGCTCAACAAAAGAGGAATTCTTAAAGGAAGCCGCACAGATAAAGGGCGTTTATGTGCCCTCACTTTATGATGTAAGCTATAATTCCGACGGCACTATAAAAGAAGTTGTTGCCCGTGAGAATGCGCCCGAAAAGGTTGTAAAAAGAGTTGTGGCTGATATGGACACGGCATACTACCCCGACAAATTCGTTGTGCCTTTTATTGATATAGTGCATGACAGAGCAGTTTCCGAGATTTTCAGAGGTTGTATCAGAGGCTGCCGCTTCTGTCAGGCAGGCTTTATTTACAGACCTATAAGAGAAAAATCATTTGAGGTTGCAAATGCTCAGTCAAAGGCTCTGTGCGAGTCGACGGGATATGACGAAATCTCGCTTTGCTCATTGAGCACAAGCGATTACACGCAGATTGAAAAGCTTATACCTGCCATGTTTGACTGGGCATTGAAGGAAAATATAAATGTATCTCTCCCCTCTCTGCGAGTTGACAATTTTTCAGACGAGCTTATGGAGGAATTGCAGAAGGTCAGAAGAAGCGGTCTTACCTTTGCGCCCGAAGCGGGCACACAGAGGCTTCGGGACGCAATAAATAAAAATGTTACCGAGGAAGAGGTAATAAGGACTGCACAAAAGGCGTTTGCAGGCGGCTGGACTGCAGTAAAGCTTTACTTTATGATGGGTCTTCCCACAGAAACCATGGAGGACATCGAGGGTATTGCCGCTCTGGCGCAGACGGTTGTTGACACATTTTACAGAAATCCCGACAAGCCTAAGGGCAAGGGCGTTACGGTAAATATAAGCGTGGCTTCGTTTGTTCCGAAGCCGTTTACTCCGTTTCAGTGGGAGCCGCAGGACACAAGAGATATGCTTGAAGAAAAGCAGAAGCATCTGCTTGAAAGCATCAAGACAAAGAAAATTCAGGTGTCCTACCATGAGTCGCCCACAAGTCTTTTAGAGGGCGTTTTCGCAAGGGGCGACAGAAAGCTCTGCGATGTTATTGAATCCGCATGGAAACGGGGAAGCAAATTTGACAGCTGGGATGAATTCTTTAATTTTGACAACTGGCTTGCGGCGTTTGCCGAATTCGGTCTTGACCCTGCATTTTATGCCAACCGCAAAAGAAGCTTTGGGGAAATTCTACCGTGGGATATGTTTGACTACGGTATAAGGCGTGAATTCCTTGAAAAAGAGAATTTAAAGGCATACAGAAGCGAAACCACACCGCATTGCCGTCAGAAGTGCGCCGCCTGCGGAGCTGCAAGAATCAACGGAGGTAAGTGCGATGCGCTCAATCAGAATATTCTTTGAAAAGAAAAACATGGCGAAGTATATTTCGCACCTCGACCTTATGCGCTGCTTTTCAAGAGCCGTCAAAAGAGCAAGGCTTAATATATGGTACACGGAAGGGTTTAATCCGCACGCTTTTATGACCTTCTCCCTGCCCCTTTCTCTCGGCACGGAAAGCTTTTGCGAGTCGGTTGACATAAGAATGCTTGACGAAACTCCTTTGGATGAAATCAAGGACAGGCTAAACGAAACCCTGCCGCCCGATATAAGAATTACAAAGGTTGCCGAGCCTGTGCATAAGGCAGACGAAATTGCCTTTGCGGAATTTGAAATAAGGCTCAATACGGATAATCCCGAAAAGGTAAAAGCGTCCGTTGAAGAAAAGATTTCGGCTGATGAAATTATTGTCGAAAAGAAGGCAAAGCAAGGCAGAAAGAAAGTGTTAAAGCCTGTTGACATCAAGGGCAATATTCACTCTTACGAGCTTGAAACGGGCGAAAAATATGTACTGCTTAAAATAATTATATCTGCAGGTACAAAAACTAATATAAACCCGTCGCTTTTAATTGACGCTGTAACGGCAGATGTCAAAGACGATATTGAAAGCGTGGACATAAAGAAAAACAAAATGCTTTTAGAGGATTTAACTCAATTTGAATAACAGGAGAAATGTATGAGTAATATAAATTCAAGAAAGGTAGCCATTGTAGGCTGCGGCTTTGTGGGCGCCGCTTCGGCGTTTGCAATTATGCAAAGCGGTCTTTTTTCGGAGATGGTTTTAATTGACAGGGATGAAAACAAAGCTCAGGGCGAAGCGCTTGACATAAGCCACGGTCTGCCCTTTGCAAAGCCTATGCAGATATATGCAGGCACTTATGAGGATTTAAGCGACGCTGCCATTATAATTGTAACTGCAGGCGCAGGTCAGAAGCCCGGCGAAACAAGACTTGACCTTGTTAAAAAGAACATTGCAATTTTCAGTTCAATTATTCCCGAAATTGCAAAGCATAACAAAGACGCAATTCTGCTTATTGTGGCAAATCCCGTTGATATACTCACCTATGTTGCGGCAAAATTAAGCGGTTACCCCGAAAACAGAGTTTTCGGTTCGGGTACGGTGCTTGACTCTGCAAGACTTAAATACATTTTAGGCGAGCATCTCGGCGTTGACAGCCGTTCTGTTCACGCATTTATTATAGGTGAGCACGGCGACTCCGAAATAGCTGCTTGGTCAAGCGCAAATGTTTCGGGCATACCCCTTAACAGCTTCTGCGAAATGCGTGGGCATTTCAATCATCAGAAGGCAATGGAGGAAATTGCCGAGGGCGTCAAGAACAGCGCATATGAAATTATAGAAAAGAAAAATGCCACTTACTACGGCATTGCAATGTCCGTCAAGAGAATCTGCGAGGCAATTATAAGAGATGAAAAATCCATATTCCCCGTCTCGTCAATTCAGCACGGCAACTACGGAATTTACGGCATAGCATTAAGTATGCCTGCAATAGTCGGAAAAGACGGCGTTGAGGCTTTAGTGCCTATAAAGCTCAATGAAAAAGAGCAACAGGATTTATTAAAGTCTGCCGAAACGCTTAAAGCGGTAATCGCAGACGCATTTTCATAATTTCAGTTTAAGGTGATTTAATGTCAGACACATATAAAATTGCAGCCGAGGTTGTGCCGTCAAAAAGACAGCTCGAATGGCAGAAGCTTGAATTCTACGCCTTCTGTCATTTCGGTATGAATACCTTTACAAACAAGGAATGGGGCGACGGCACGGACTCGCCCGAAAAATTCAACCCGAAGAATTTTGACGCAGAGCAATGGGCAAGAGTAATTAAAAACGGCGGTATGAGAGGTATTATACTTACCTGCAAGCATCATGACGGCTTTTGTCTTTGGCCGAGTAAATATACGGATTACACTGTTGCCGCAAGTCCGTTTAAAGACGGCAAGGGCGACATAGTAAAAGAGGTGTCTGACGCCTGCAGAAAGTACGGGCTGAAATTCGGCGTTTACCTTTCACCTTGGGACAGACACGAAAGCACCTACGGTCAGGGCGAAGCTTATAACGAGTACTACAAAAATCAGCTTCGTGAGCTTCTGACAAATTACGGAGAGCTTTTCTGCGTATGGCTTG
>ONBD01000069.1 GCA_900315985.1 uncultured Eubacteriales bacterium
TCATATTTCTTCGCAACATTCTTTTCCACGCTTGTGCTTTGTTGTATCCCAATCGCTCTGCATCTTCACGGTTAAGACTCAACACATGACTCCAGACAATACCGTTATGCTCGGCGACTCTTTCGGCGGTCTTTTTGAGATCAATCTTCTCATCCCTCTGTGAAAACAAACCGTGAGAACCGAGTTTTTCAACGCCCGGTCGCTCTGCAATATAGTTCATAAGCCCTTTGAGATTTTCCGCGCCTTCAAAGTCATTTTCTATCACCGTTTCAATGAACTCGGCGGCGTTTGACTTTGTGCTTTTCAGTTCATATTCTGCGTACTCAGGATACTTTTTTGTTTCGGGGAAACGATTCACAATGCTGTTAACAAGCTCCTGCTGTTTCTTTGTCGCAGGATTCATATCCTTGCCGTCAGGCAGTTTCTCAACGCCCTCCCTCGTACCGATATACTGAACGAATTTACCGAAGGAAGAATGGTTCCTGTAGTACAGAGTTTTCAGAATAAACTTTGCCATCAGTCATCATCTCCGTAGTAATAAAACGCATTTTCATAATCAAGGATACCGTTGTTTTCCGATACAACTTTGCATGCTTCCTTGTTGATTTCTTTCCGTTCATCGTAACTGAATTCGGCTGCACGGGCGAGTGTAATATTCTGTTTTGAAACCTCAACTGCCACCTTGAAAAGCATTTCACTTATGTTTGTTTCAAAGTAGTTAAGATTGTTTTTAATCACATCATTTATGAGAGGAGCTATGAAATCCACGCTCTCATTCACCCGAAGATAGTTGATGTAAAAATCAATCGCCTTTCTGACAAAACTTGCCTTATCTTCCACTCCCGCTTTTTTGAGATAGTTTCCCATATCTTCATAAACCGAGGGTTCGATATTGTATGTTTTTCTTATTCTCTTTTCATACATTTTGTAAAACCTCCTTTTTCTTAGTTGAAATACAGAGACTCACTTTTTGTCGCTTTCGGAACCCCGTAACAGTCAGCTCTGCCGTCTGATGTGACGCGGAAAGGTGTCGGCACAGACGCCTTGCCTTTATCCTGCTTCCGATAATATCGGAGAATGTGCGCATCCGTCCGTCTGTAGAGCCGTGAAACGATTTTCCGTAAAACGCTCACAAATGCCCCTGTAATAGATTTTTCAGCTTGCACGGGTGTTATCTCTTCCGACAGGATTAAATCTGAAATACCTGTCCCAGACTTCCTCAAACGGCTGAATATAATATCGGTTATTACTTGTCCGAATTTTACCGTTTTTGCACAAGCTTGTGGTTCCTTCCTTTTCTATGAAGCCCTTGCGTATGAGCGAATCAATTTTACGGATTACGGTATTGGTTGACATACCGAGCAGCCCTGCGATTGTATTCAAGCTGGGCCAGCAAACCGCATCCTTTCCTGCACACGAAACGAGGTAGGAATAAATCTGAAATTCATACGCATCCAGCCCCAAATTAAAAATGTTATTATCCATCGTATAAAAGTTTTTCACTTCTTTTTCTCCTCCAACTTTCTGTTCTTCCATTTAATAAGTTCATCACGGAATATCACCGTGCGACCTTTGATTTTTATACTCGGAAAATCTTTTTCTTCTGTCAGCTGATAGGCACTTGTTCTTGAAATGGAAAGCGCCTTTGCCAACTGAGAAACCGATATCGTCATCGGCATATCTTCGAAGGAATTAAATTCCTGTTCTTTCATCTTTATCACTCCTGTTTTTTATTTCTCACTTTTAAAAAAGGACAGACTACTTTTGGGACCTGCGCTAATCCGACGCTAAACCCTCCGTTTACCAACGGCACTATTAAATTGTCTCGGCTTTTTATTTAACTTAATTCATTAATCATCCTTTATCGGTTTTATTATTCACTCGGTAAATTCGGTTTGAAGGAATGCCGAAAGCCACCTTCGCAAGCGCTTTGTTTACGCTCGCTCAAGTGGCTTTCATCTTTCCGTTATTATTCTCTTTTTTCGGGTACAATAAACCCCTCGTCCTAAACGGATAAGGGGTTAATATTTCCGTTAATATAACGGACCGATATTCACCTTGTGTGTTGATTATAACATAATAGAATTATTTGTCAAGGTTTTTTGACTGTGCTTGTGTTTTTATTCATTCGGGACTTCTGTCATAATCTTAATTCCGAGGCAGAATCCTTTTCTGAAAGCGGCTCTTTCAAGTACAGTTGATAACAATTCGCTGTCTTTAATAAACTTATCACAAAGTGCTTTCTGTTCATCTGACATTGATTTCGTTAGTTTTTCCTGTGATTCACCATAGCAGAACAGTGCGTGATCATATTCGGGATCTCCCTTGACTTTGATTTCAGCACACGGAATTATATTGCCGTTCCAAAGCTCATCTATAATACTCATTTGCGTTACCTCCTTTGCAACACAAACAAATACCATAGAAGTTTGCAAAAGTCCAGAAGAAATTCTGTCCAAGTAGTACATGCTGAATTTGTTAATCTTCATCTTGTTATTATATATCCCCAGCGACTGAATAAAAGGGCTATTGATTTAATTTAATATTTAACACTATGTATGAAATCCCAAGCACGCGGTCCATGAGACAGCGGTATCCCGGATCGCTTATCGTGTACCAACAGGTCGCATGCCGTCCACCGATAATCTGTCACGGGTTTATTTGCTTATCTTATAAGCACCGATTATATGTTGAAGAATAATGCATTTTATGGTATAATATAAGCGTAGATTTAATTCAAAAAGGAAGTAAAAAAATGTCTGAAAACAGATACTGGCAGAACGAATTAAACGAATATATTAAGCAAGGCGAACCGTCAAAAGCCGAGCGCAGCGATGCCTGGAAAACAGCCATAGGGTTACAGGATGTTGACGGGCTGACAACCTCTGACTATCTGCTTGATACTGCCAAAGAGCATATTGAAGGCAAAATCAATATCGGGGATGTTCAAAAGCGAATTGAGAGTTACTATCAACAAAGTGATAGTCGCAAGCAGATTGAACAGAATACAAAGGAAGCTGATATTGTTTCTGCAAGAATTGCCGCGTTGCTCGGTGAAAAGACATTTCAGTTTTCTCCCGCTGAATACAAGGAAATTCACCGTCGTCTGTTTGATGGTGTATTCGACCATGCCGGCAAGATAAGGACATATAATATTACAAAAAAAGAATGGGTGCTAAATGGAGATACGGTAACCTATGCTTCATTTGACAGTATTAACGCAACGCTCGATTACGATTTCGGAGTTGAAAAAGAATTTGATTATTCCGGCATTTCCGTTAAAGATTCCGTTAAGCATATCGCAAAATTTGCTTCGGACATCTGGCAAATTCATCCCTTTGGTGAAGGCAATACGAGAGCAACTGCGGTTTTTGTAATCAAATACCTTAAGTCATTTGGGTTTGATGTCAGCAATGATATCTTTGCTGATAACTCATGGTATTTCAGAAATGCACTTGTAAGAGCAAATTACAACAACCTTAAAAACGGAATAGTCGCCACAACAAAGTATCTCGAACTGTTCTTTGAGAACCTTTTACTCGGAAGTAATAACGAACTCAAAAACAGATATCTGCATATTGATTTTGACCAAAGTGCAATTCAAAGTGACAAAAGTGACATTTCAAAGTGCCAAAATGTCACTTTGGAGGAACTGGCTATTGTTAATGCTATAAAAACCAATCCTAAAATTACACAAATGCAACTTGCAGGTGTTATTGGAAAGTCAGACAGAACAGTAAAAAGATATATGGACGAAATGCAAGAAAAAGGTCTTATAAGGCGCAAAAACGGCAAGCGTAACGGTGAGTGGGAAGTACTGGTTGAGGCGTTTTAGATTTGTTTGTATATATGGCAAGAAAATCTCTCAGCCTCAAAAAAGCATCAAAAACAACAATTATAGTAAAATTTTCAAGAGCATCAAAAAAGCATCAAAGCGATTTTGATGCTCTGCTTTTATATTCACAAAAGGCTCTGAATCCCAATAGTATCAAGGGTTTTCGGGCTTTCCATTATCGCTCCAAAACCGCGTGCCGAGGGTTCAAGTCCTTCTGCCCCTGCCAAAAAGGAACACACACCGTTTGGTGTGTGTTCCTTTTTCGTTTGTATGTTCAAACAAGAAAGACTTGAACCTGAGGCGTGCCGGGCAACGTCGCCGAAGTGCCGCCTGCGGCGGATAAAACGAGGCGAGGTTGGCGCAGCGGTCAAAATTTGCGGGCACTCTAAGCCCGTACAAATTTTGGGCACCGCAAGAGGGGTTGCGAAGCAACTTCAAGTCCTTTATGTCCGATTGTTGACTTTTTCAGTATATAAGTATAAAATTACGATATCCATTATATTAAGTAGGAGTACACTTATGATTTGTCCCGAATGCAAACAGGAGTTTATGAATAGCAACTCCTTATCCGTTTGTCCGTATTGCGGCGCAAAGATTATATTCCCCCAAAAAAGCGCAAACTATAATATCCCAAATCCGTCTGACGACAACAAATTAAACGACGAAAGGGTATTAAGGGGAACAGTTGCCGCAATTATATCAAGTATTATACCGTGTGCGATTTATTTTATTAGTTTATCTTTCAGCAAGCATCCGACAATTATTTTCGCTTACGCTGTTTTATGGTTCTGTTTTATTCTACTTATATTTACAGGCTTTTCAAAGCCAAAAAGCAGCAGTATTGAAATATCGCTCAAAGGGCTTGTAATATCTGCCGTTGTTACAGTAATAAATCTTGCCGTCACGCTCTGGCTTTCAAAGGCTGTAGTTATTCAAAAAGGTTTAAAAGAACAGGGGATTATTATTGATTTCAAAAAGGCTTTTTCTCTTGTTCCCGAATACATACGAACGAATCCAACTGCAAAAGAAAATATAGTTACCGAAATTCTTGGTATTTTTCTTCCGATAATAGCCGTAACCGTAATCTTCACAGTCAGAAAAATAAAGAATAAAAAAGCAAAGCCTTGAAACACTTGGTTTCAAGGCTTTTTTCGTTATTTTGAGCATCAATTTTTCAAGCGTCTTTTCCGACTGGATTTATTAAAATTGCCCGTTTTGTGGTCAATAATCCGACGAATTCGGACCGTACAGCATCATAAAAGCATCACGCTTTTTCAAATCCCCTCAAAATCGTTAACCGTGTCAGATTTTTTTGTTTAAATAATCTTATGAAATCATATCAGTCTTTTCATTTAGCAATTGAATTATTCTTTCAACTGTTCTGCCTGAAAGGTTTGCATTTCCGTTCATAATATAATTTATCATTTCTTGTGTGGAATCATAATCGAAAACCGGAATATCTTTCGGCTCTCCTTTTATGATAGCATCCGTCTCAGGATTTACAAAATATACCGCACCGCTTATATGAGTGGAAATCTTATTATCTCTTAGATAGTTTGCCAGCCGAAAAATATGTGTTCCAACCTGTTTTACAGGGCTATAAAACTCTTTTTTATGTTCAATTCCGTATCTGTCCGTTTTGTCTTGTAACCAATATCTCGATTCATAATCACCGTATATGTCGCCTTTCATATTTTTTACTTCAATAATGAAGACACCGGTTTTTCCTATAACAATATTATCAATTTCACTTTGACCATCCTGATAAGTAACAACAGCATTTTGAACGATTGTATAACCATCAGGAAGAATTTGCTCGAGCATATATCCTGTTTGTCGTTCACCCGCATCACCATATCTTTTTTTGGCTGAGGTGAAACTAGCTCCTGATGTAATAGAAACAAACCAGATAATAGAAGCAACAACAAGCAATATACCGCCAAGTATAATTGGAAATATTGATTCCGTAGCAATATATATTACTCCGCAGACGATTGCCGACAACAAAAACAAGATAGCTGTTTTTTTACTGCCGCTGTTATCCGGCTCTGGTACTGATGAACCATTATTTTTTTGTATAAGGTTTGCCATATTACCACCACTTTTCCATCGGTAGTATATCACTTATGCAAATAGTTTGTAAACCGGTTTGTTTTTAAAATACTCGTAATAACAATATTTATACATTATAATTACCATTGTATAAAATATAAATATATGTTAAAATAATTGTCAACAATTAAATTGGTGGAAGATATATGAGATTAAACAAACTTGAAATCGGACAGACAGGTATAATAAAAGCCGTTGAGGGTGAAGGTGCGCTCAGGCAGCACTTTCTTGACATGGGCGTTATACCCGGCGCTGAAATAACACTTATTAAATATGCCCCTATGGGTGACCCTGTTGAATTTCAGATTCACGGCTATGAGCTTACATTAAGGCTTGCCGACGCTGAAAAAATACAGGTTGAAAAAACGAATAAAACCGTTTTTGAAAAAAAGCCTGTTCAAAGGAACAAAATAGAACACCCCGGACTCGGTGAGGGCGGTAAATACCACATCAAGAAAGAAGAGAATCCCCTGCCCGAAGACAAGGTGCTTTCATTTGCGCTTGCAGGCAATCAAAACTGCGGAAAAACTACCCTGTTTAATCAGTTAACGGGGTCTAATCAGCATGTAGGTAATTTCCCGGGCGTTACAGTTGACAGAAAAAGCGGTCAGATTAAAGGCTATATGAATACAGAGGTTGTTGATTTGCCCGGTATATATTCGCTTTCGCCGTACACAAGCGAAGAAATTGTTTCAAGAGGCTACATACTTAACGAACATCCGACAGGCATTATAAATATTGTTGACGCTACAAATATTGAAAGAAATCTATACCTTACAATGCAGCTTATGGAGCTTGAAACACCTATGGTTCTTGCACTTAATATGATGGATGAGGTCAGAGGCAACGGCGGTTCGGTGCATATCAACGAAATGGAAGAAATTCTCGGAATTCCCGTTGTGCCTATTTCGGCTTCTAAAAATGAGGGCGTTGACGAGCTTATAAACCACGCAATACATGTTGCAAAATATCAGGAGAAGCCACGCAGAAACGATTTTTTGCGACGACGAAGCATACGGCGGTGCTGTTCACCGCTGTCTGCACGGCATTATGCACTTGATTGAGGACCATGCAAGAGATGCAAAAATTCCTGTAAGATTTGCCGCAACAAAGCTTGTTGAGGGCGATGAAATGATAAAAAGCGCTCTTAATCTTGATCAGAACGAGCTTGAATTCGTAGAACATATAATTGTTCAGATGGAACAGGAACGGGGTCTTGACCGTTCTGCCGCAATAGCGGACATGCGTTTTTCATTTATAACAAAGCTTGTTGACGAATGTGTTGTTAAGCCAAAGGAAAGTAAAGAACGGGAACGCAGTCGGAAAATTGATAAAATTCTTACAGGCAAATATACCGCTCTTCCGTCTTTTGCAATTATTATGGCTTTGGTTTTCTGGCTGACCTTCGGTGTTATAGGCAAGGTTCTGCAGGAGCTTATGGAAAAAGGCATTGACTACTTTACGGGAGTTGTTGACTCAGGGCTTACTGCTTGGCACACAAACGAAGTTTTGCATTCACTTATTACCAAAGGTATAATAACAGGTGTAGGCAGCGTAATTGTATTTTTGCCTATAATTGTTACTCTGTTCTTCTTCCTGTCACTTCTTGAGGACACGGGATATATGGCAAGGGTTGCTTTTGTAATGGATAAGCTTTTGCGCCGTCTCGGTCTTTCGGGAAGAAGTATTGTGCCTATGCTCATAGGCTTCGGCTGCTCGGTACCAGGCGTTATGTCCTGCCGTACTCTTCCGTCGGAAAGAGACAGAAAGATGACAATTATGCTCATACCGTTTATGAGCTGTTCTGCAAAGCTGCCGATTTACGCTATGTTTTCAACCGCCTTTTTCCCGAAATATTCTGCGCTTGTAATGATACTGCTGTATGTAATCGGAATAATCACGGGAATTATTACAGCGCTCATTTCAAAAAGCACGGCATTTAAGGGCGAAGCCGTTCCCTTTGTAATGGAATTGCCAAATTACAGAATGCCGAGCGCCAAAAACACATTACAGCTGTTATGGGATAAGTCAAAGGACTTTTTAACAAGAGCGTTTACAGTTATTTTTATTGCGTCAATAGTTATCTGGTTTTTGACAACCTTTAATTTCCACCTCAACATAGCTTCAGACTCAAAAGACAGCATGCTTTCGGTAATTGCAGGATTTATTTCATCAATTTTTGCACCGATAGGCTTTGGCGACTGGCGGATTACATCAGCACTGATTACAGGCTTTATGGCAAAAGAAAGCGTTGTTTCAACTCTTTCTGTTCTGTTCGGCAGTACAGATGCTCTCCGTTCGGCATTAAGCATAGAGTCTGCGGCTTCGCTGCTTGTTTTCTGCCTGCTTTACACACCCTGCGTCGCAACAATAGCCGCAGTCAAGCGTGAGCTTGGCAGAAAATGGTCTGTGGGTATGATATTGCTTCAATGCTCTGTGGCGTGGCTCGGCGCAGGCACGGTTTATATGATTGGCTCACTAATTTTAAGATAGAAAAGAGATTTAAAACAATGAATGATAAATATTTTAATGAAGTAAAAGAAAAATGGGGTAACACCGAAGCTTATGCCGAATTTGCAGACAAAACCAAAGGTTATTCCAAAGAGCGTTTTGACGCAGTAAACGCAGGGTTGGACAGCATTATGAGAGAATTCTGCGAATATATGAATTCTTCAAAAGAACCGAATTCCGAGGAAGCACAGAAGCTTGTAGGCAAGCTGCAAAAATATATTACTGATAATTTATATACCTGTACTGATGATATTCTCAATTCTCTCGGGCAGATGTATATTGCAGACGAAAGGTTTAAAGCAAATATTGATAAGCACGGCAAAGGTACGGCAGAGTATATAAGCAAAGCAATTTTAAACTATTGCAATAAATAAAAATTCTTAAAGGGCCTGCATTTTGCAGTCCCCTTTTTATTGGCTTGAGCAGCCCGTTTAAAGTAATTATTATAATAATACAAGTGTCTAAAAATAAAGAAGCGGCTTGAATTCAAAAGCAGGTTGTGATAACATATTCAAGGCTTAAATATAACAGTTTTAAGGAGATAATAAATATGCCATGCACAACAGTACTTGTCGGTAAAAAGGCTTCTAATGACGGTTCAACAATGATTGCCCGTACCGATGACGGATTTTTCGATGTTAAAAAAATGACGGTTGTTACACCCAAAATGCAGCCCAAGAAATACAAAAGCGTTATTTCACATCTTGAAATAGAGCTTCCCGACAACCCGATGAGATATACCGCCTGCCCGAGCGTAGACAAGAAAAAAGGCATCTGGGCGGCAACAGGTATAAATGAAGCGAATGTCGGTATGACTGCTACCGAAACAATAACCTCAAACCCCCGTGTGCTTGCGGCAGACCCGCTTGTTGAGTACAAAAAGGCAAGCTCACGAAGAGAAAAGGATATTCCCGGCGGCATAGGCGAAGAGGATATTGTAGTGCTTGTACTTCCCTATATTCACTCCGCAAGAGAGGGCGTTCTGCGGCTTGCAGAGCTTCTTGAAAAGTACGGCACTTATGAGTCAAACGGCATTGCTTTCAATGACGAAAATGAAATCTGGTGGCTCGAAACCATAGGCGGACATCATTGGATGGCAAAAAGGGTGCCTGACGATGTCTGCGTAATTGCGCCGAATCAGTTCGGTATGGACGAGTTTGATTTGAATGACGCCTTCGGCAAGCAGAAAAATCACCTCTGTTCAAAGGATTTAAAGCAATTTATAAAAGATAACTCTCTTGACTTAAATCAGAACGGCAAGTTTAACCCGAGAGATGTATTCGGCTCACACACGGATATGGACCACATTTACAACACCCCGAGAGCATGGTTTTTAGGCAGATACCTCACCCCCTACTCTCATAAATGGGAGGGCGAAAACGCCGAATTCACACCCGAATGCGACTTTATTCCGTGGTGTCTTGTACCCGACAGAAAAATAGCTGTTGAGGATGTTAAATACATGCTGTCCTCACATTATCAGGGTACTGCGTACAACCCGTATTCAAATCAGGACACGGGCAAAAAAGGCATTTACCGTTCAATAGGTATTAACCGCACAGGCGTTACTGCGGTTTGTCAGATAAGAAGCAATGTGCCCGACGAAATTAAAGGTATTGAGTGGATTTGCTTCGGATCTACGGTATTTGACGCCCTGCTTCCTGTTTACACAAATGTTTCAAAAATACCCGATTACCTTAAAAATGTTACGCTTAACGCTTCTACCGAGGATTTCTATTGGGGCAGCAGACTTATAGGCGCACTTGCTGACAGCAACTACCCTGCCTGCATACAGCACATTGAACGCTATCAGAACGCAGTTATAACCAACGGACGCAGAATCTTAATTGAATACGATAAAAAGATGGCTGACACCAAGGATTATACACTCTGCGAGAAGGCCAACGAAGAGCTTTGCAAAATGGCAAAGAAAGAAACGGTTGACACGCTTACAAAGGTGCTTCACGAAGCGAGCGTAAATATGAAAAACGGTTACAGACTTGCCGACAACTGATTTTTTATACTTACATAAAACTAAGGGACTGCATTTGCAGTCCCTTAGTTGTTTATTATTTTTTATGCAGAATAATAAAAATCTTCTCTTTTTCTTTTAATTACAATTCCGACTGCCGTAGCAAGTGCGGCAAGTGCGACAACAACTACGCCGTAGCCTATTGTACTGCCGTTTGTCTTGGGACTTTTAACATTTGCGCCCATTGTTTTTGCTCCGCTGCCGGCACCGGTTGAAGAATTACCCGAAGCAGTGTTTGTCTGTGCGGTGTTTGAACCTGCTGAATTTGAGCCATTGTTTGCAGTATTACCGCCTGAATTACCGTTATCGGAAGTATCTGCGGAATTATCAGTGCTGCCGCCCGTAAGACCTGCAAGGAAATCCTTGAACATATCGGAATAACCCTTTGCCCCGCCTGCCGAAAGTAAGGCTTCGCTGATCATTTTTACAGTCGGCGAAAGAGCATCAAGTCCTGACGGAGCTTCAACAACGCCGAGCTTTTCAAGTGCGGAACGAAGTCGTTGCTCGACTGCAGGTGCTTCGCCCTCAACTGCTATTGTCCGTGAAAGCATACCGTTTGCTTCATTTACAGCCTCCGTAAGCTCTTTTCTGTCCTCATAACCGAGTGTCGTTTTATCAACGCTCTCGGCGGCAGGGAGCAATTCCTCACGAAGAGCCTTTGTAGCTCTGCCTACATTGAACTGCGGGTAGTTTTCATCTGAATATACATCGGTTATTCTGTCAGTTTCAACAAGCTCACAGCAAAGCTTCATAATAATATCGTTCTGATTTGCCGTTGCGTGCGCCTGATTGTCGAAATAGAAGGTGTGGTCAGGTAAAAGACCTGTTGAAGCGTCAACAACCCTGTCGGGTGAAATATGATTATGATTTGGGTCTGAGCACTGAACATCGGCAGCTGTCGGCGCAGCTCTGAACATTCTTAATGCCTTTACGGGATTTGCCGTCTTGACATAAGAATTTTTCTGAACATAATCCTCGGGCAAGGTTTCGCCGACATTAGCCATAGTTGCGCCTATTGATGTAGAATAGGTATGAATAACGCCGTCAGCATTTTGTGAATTCCACGAATTGCCGACATTGTAAAGCGGTACATCATAGCCTATAACATCAAAGACCTCAACGCCCTGACTCTTGAATTTAAGTATATTCTTATTTGAATTTGTCTGTGCGTTATGATAAATATCGGTCTGTCTGCGGATTTCTGCTTTACTGCTGTCGGAAAGAGTGGCCTGAACGCACTTGTCATATTGGTCATTCGGCACAAGCATCCACAGTCCCGTACAGTTTGCAAAGACATCCTTTATAAGCATATCAACCGCTTTGTTAAGCGCAGACATCAGCACATCCTTTGGTAAAACTCTTATTGCTATTTCAATAGCGCTTGCATTTGTTTCGCAGAGTATTCCGTCAAAGAAATCGCTGTAAAGATAGTCAGCGTCAAGGAAGGTAAGCTCCCGCTGATATATGTCGGACACAATAAGCGAGCCGTTCAGCGCAGGCACAACAAAAACTATTCTGTGAAGGTCGTCTGCAACCTCGGGGTGAAGCTCCATAAGCCCGTTAAAAATAGCTCCGCCCATAGAAATGGGAATTATATTTACTTTATCTTTACCCGTCTGCTTCTTGACAGACTGAATAAAATCATAAAGCCCGTCAATCATATCAAGAGCATTGCCAAAGGAATTATATGCATAGTAATACATATTTTCAAAGCCGACAGTTTCACCAAGCCGCTGCATCGGAATACAGTCAAAAATATACTGACGCTGTTCCTCTGTGCAGTCAGCAAGCGAATACGGGTATGTTTCGACCTTAACATAGCCGCAAGGTACGGCATTGTCATCGGTTTTATTCATATAAAACGCATTGTCGAGAGCTTTGCACAAAGCGTCTGACAACCCGGCATCTGTCTGCGTTGAAACAGACATTGCCAAGGGTCCGGCAATATCGGTAAGTATTTTCTGAACATCAAAATTCCCGGGGAAGCAATGTATTTTTTCACCGTTACCGTTTAAAACATAACTGCCGTTTTCGTCAACAAGCCATGCTCTTGACTGACCTATGCCCGGCACAATAACGCAGGGAATATCACTGTACTGTGCCGCACTTGCCGCAAGAGCAAATGACGAAAACGCCAGAACAAGCGACAAAATTATTGCTAAAGCTTTTTTCATACTCAAACCTCCTGACAAATCAACCTGTACATTTAATTTTAGTACTTTTAAAAAATACAGTCAATAGTCATTATTCACGGAAAAGAGCCCGTAAATTAGGCAAAAAAACAAATAATACAAGGCATTAAGCTGTCAACATATCATTTATTTTTCAAACGGATAAACCAGATTCATCTGTCTTCTGCACTCGTCCATTATAAGCATGCAGTCTTTTGTTGCCCTGTGCGGTACATATAAAGAGTCGGTATAGCCTTTTTCAATTTCCTGTGCTGCTCTTGAAAATTCCGTAAGGTAATCGGTCTTGCCCCTGAAGCTCTCCTTTTTACCTTCGGCTTTGAGCGTTGCAAGCCTCGCCATATGGAACATGGGAATATTTATTTCACCGTTTGCGCCTGTAATCTTACAGCCCTCTTTAAGCTTTGAAAGCGACATTTCAAGCGTACAGTCAAAGCCGTCATAGCCTAATATAACGGTTTCTTCAACATCAATTCCGTTTTTAATTGTGCCGTTACATTTTATGGTTTTCGGATAACCGAAAAGTCTGTAACAGTATGTTATAGGGTAAATGCCTAAATATTACAACTCAATTCTAATAAACTTATTGACATTTGTCAATTTTATTAAAATAAAAAAGCAGAGAACGAAAACCGTTCCCTGCTGATTTTTACTGTTTAATTATTCAACATCAGATGTGCAGTGCGGGCACTTTGTAGCCTCAATGTCAATTTCTGATTTACAGTAAGGACAAGTCTTTGTAGTAGGCTCTTCCTCAACGGGCTCTTCCTCTTTCTTGCCTATTGCCATAGCCTTGTTAATAGCCTTAACAAGAATGAAGATAATAAGAGCAATGATAAGGAAATTGATAATTGCACTTATAAATGCGCCGTAGTTGATTGAAACTGCTGCAAGAGCTTCCTCGTCCATACCCTCGGTATTAACCCAGGGAAGAACTACTGAACCTGCTACCTCTGTGCCGCCGATTGAATTGATAAGAGGCTTGATGATGTTGTCAACAAGACCTGTTACGATAGCGCCGAATGCGCCGCCGATGATAACGCCGACTGCCAGGTCCATAACATTACCACGCATAATAAACTCTTTGAATTCAGCAATTAAGCCTTTCTTTTCGGGATCTGCCATGTTTATACCACCTTTTTATTTATTTTTTTTACAGTATACCACAAATTTTGAATAAGTCAAACACCTGTTAAGTCAAAATTCGGAATAAACTGTTCATTTGCGGAATTTCTGTCCTGCGTAAAGCCGTTTGTAAAGCCTAATGCGTCAAATTCGTTAAGAACTTTCTGAAGCTCGGCTGTTACAATTCTTCGGTTAAGCTCCTTGTACTCATACTCCCTGCCGCACGGCGTGTACTGACTCATAAGGCTTATATATGTATCAGCAGGCAAATTCTCTTTAATCCATCTTAGTATTTTTATTGACTGGTCCGTATTTTTGGGAAGAATTAAGTGACGGATTATCACACCCTTTTTCATAAGTCCGTTTTCAATGATACTGCCGCCTGTCTGCCTGTGCATTTCAAGTATTGCCTGTGAAGCGTACTCAAAGTAATCTGAACAAGCAGAATACTTTTTTGCAACCTCGTTGTCATAGTACTTTAAATCAGGCAGATAAACATCAATTAAGCCTTCAAGACTTTTAAGGCTTTCAACTGTATCGTAACCGCTGCTGTTATAGACTACGGGAACGCACGGCTTGTATTCGCTCAGAGCATCTTTTATAAACGGGACAAAATGCGTAGGATTGACAAGGTTTATATGCTGTGCGCCCTGTGCTTCAAGTTCTTTTATAATTTCAACAAAGCGTTCTTTGCTCACAGCCTTGCCGTAACCGTTATGGCTTATTTCAAAATTCTGACAGAATACGCATTTCATTGAACAGCCCGAAAAGAAAATTGCTCCCGAACCGCCCTTGCCGCAGATTAAAGGCTCTTCGCCGAAATGCAAAGCAGCCCTTGCAATTACCGCATTGTACGGCATTTTACAAAAGCCTTTTGAAGCTGCATTTTCAATTCTTTCCACGCCGCAATTTCTCGGGCAGGCTGTGCAGATTGGCATAATACATCACTGAAATTAAAAATGTTTTAATATGAATTTTATTATATCACAGAATTCTTATAATTTCATCTGTAAATAAAAAAACAATCATTCTTTCATTGACAAAGCATAGCTCTTTTGCTAAAATATAAAGGCTGTAAAAATAAATAAGGAAGCGTATCGAAGTGGTCATAACGGGCCTGACTCGAAATGCGCGTTGGCTCTGGCCGTTTTCTCCGCTGAAAATCCTTGATTTATAAGGGTTTTCCCGAGTTCCAATTTCAAAATTTCATACCGTTCTTGCCTGTTTTTCTTGCATTTTCTCAGCGCACGGAAAACAGTTGAGATATACGGAGGGCTATCGAAGAGGTCATAACGAGAACGACTCGAAATCGTTTGACGGCCAAAAACCGTCCGTGGGTTCGAATCCCACGCCCTCCGCCAGCGAAAAACCCAGTCATATCAAGGCTTTTGCGCCCATATGACTGGGCTTTTCTTTTTACTAATCTGCCATTGCTGCACATGATTTTCGGCAAGAAATCACGTTCGCCATCCGACGGCCTCAGTTTCCGGCAGAGTCAGGACATTGTCCATAACGTTTGCAGACGTAAGCTTGGACTTATAGTCCAGATGGCTGTAGATGTTCGCCGTGGTGCTGATGTCGCTGTGACCCAGCCATTCCTGGATCTGCTTCATGGGCACGTCGTTGGCCAGCAGCAGCGAGGCGCAGCTATGCCGGAGATCGTGGAAGCGGATATGCCGCAGGCCTTTCATTTC
>ONBD01000028.1 GCA_900315985.1 uncultured Eubacteriales bacterium
AACGCCTTCGGAAGCGACTCAAAGGTCTTTCTGCCCATAATAACCGTATTGCCCGTCGTGGTTTCCTTAAAGAATTTCATATCATCTTTAAAGTGCCAGACAAGATCATTGTTTTTACCTAATTCGTTATTTTTGCCGACAGCGGCAATAATTGAAATCGACATATTTGTTTCCTTTACTGTGCAATTGGGAAAAGAATTTTACCCATATGCTGATAATTTTCGAGCTTGATGTCTTTTAATTCGGTTGAATTGTCAAATTTGAAGAAATCGTCAACCTCGGGATTAAGCCAGAGCGTAGGCGCAGGCAAATCGCCGTTTTCATCCTGACGCTTAATCTGCTCTTTAATTCCGTCAACCTGATTTACATAAATATGTGCGTCTTTGATGCTCCAGTCAATAGTACCCGGCTTTAAACCGCAAACCTTTGCAAGCATGCAAAGAAGAGTTGCATACTGTGTTACATTGAAGGGCAAACCGAGCGGAACATCACAGGAACGCTGATGTACCCAGCAATTAAGCTTGCCGTTCGTAACATCCCATTCGCTTGACCATACGCATGACGGCAAAACGGCTGTTTCGAGATAATCGTTCTGCCAGAGAGTCATAACCATACGCCTGTCCTCAGGGTGATTTTTAATTTTGTCAATAAGATTTTGCGTCATCTTAAATTTATTTACAATAAAGCCGTAAGCCGTGCCTATTGTATGAGCATACTCTTTCGGGAATTGCTTGTGAATTGTCTGTTTTGTCAGCTTGCCGTTTTCGTCGGGAAGCATCTGCTCGGCGGTCCATATACCGTTTTCGTCAATTTCCCACTCATCCCAGATATGAACATTTCTCTCCTGAAGCCAGCGTACATCATTTGACTGTTCCTGATATATCCAGAGCATTTCTATAACAGCCTGTCTTATAAAAAGCTGTTTAGTAGTTAATATCGGATATTCCTCAGACAAATCAAAATGAAAATGATGCGAGGGAATTTTAATTGTATTTATACCGGTTCTGTTTTCAACTTCAACGCCCTCGGATAAGATTTTTCGGCAAAGGTCAAGATAATCTCTGTCCCATTTTGACATACTAAACTCCCCTTTTAATAATTTTTTTAATATTATAACATAATATAGTGTAAAGTTCTACTATTATTTGAAATTTTACGGAATATGTTGTATAATAACACTGAGGTGATAAAATGGAAAAGTTCATAAGCTTTGAAAAGCTCTCAAAAAAGAAAAAGAAAGAGCTTAATTCAAAGAAAAGAAAAAGCTGGAACGGAACAAATCCAACTACAAAAAAGGCTGAAAACAAAAAGCGTTATAACAGAAAAAAATCCCATTTTCGAGATGATGACTTCGAAAGTGGGATTTTTTATTTTACATTCCTGCGGTTTTCATATGAAGCTCTTTCATACCCTCAACCTCATCACATATAGGCTTAAGATTACAGGAACTGCAATCAAAAAGCACATTGTCAAGTATGTGATTTAAAGCAGAAGTTGTTTCCTTAATCTTTTCGGACAAGGTATAAAGACTGTCATAGTCAAATTCACCTGTTATAAGTATTATTTTGACACTCTTTACCAAAGGATTTTTAAGATATTCCTCAATTAAGAAATTACCGTAATCAGCAAAGCTTATTTTTTTCTTTACCGCCTTTTTGCTTACCCTTATCTGCTCTCTCATATTCAAAGCAGAGGCTCTTGTCATAAAACCCTCGGGACAGCATTGATAACGGACCAATTCAAGCTCTTTGATTTTTTCAAAGGCTTCATCCTCGGGAATGTCATCAATTTCAATAAGCACAAGCTTTGCAAAGGCACAGTCTGATTTTATTTCGGGTAAATCCTCGCCTATAAGCAAAATCTCATTATCAAAGCTGTATGTGCTTGTTACCGCCAAAGTGCTGACACAGCTTTTCTGGCTGCCGCCGAGCTCATATGCTGTGTCCTTAAGCAAAAGCACATTATTCTTTGAAGCGGCGTTAAGCTTTGAAGCTGAAAACGCAAAACATTTACCCTTATTTTCGGTCAGACTGTTTATCTGCGAAATAAAGCCGTCATAAAGTTTCATTAAAGCTTTCTGTCCTTTTCAAGATTGTCATAATGAGGCTGAAGCTTGTCATAAACAAAGCGTACAAGCTTCATATCGAGGTTAAAAAAGTAAATTACAAAGGTAATTATAAAAAGAGCGACAAGTATGATGCCGATAATAATTAAAGACTTAATCATTTTGCCAACCCCTTCTGTCTTGCGTATTCGGCAGCGCCCAAAGCACCCATAAGCTGCGGGTCAACAGCCAAATCAACAACCTTTATTTTAAGTACCTTTTCGATAGCCTTTTTAAGTCCCTCATTCTTTGCACAGCCGCCTGTAAGTGTAATTGAATCTGTTGCGCCTGCCTTTTTGGCCATTACAAAGCATCTCTTTGCAACTGCAAGCTGAATACCTGCGGCAATTTCGTCCATAGGCTTACCCTCGCCCACAAGCGAAATAACCTCACTCTCTGCAAAAACTGTGCACTGAGCCGTAATCGGAATAGTATTTTTAGCATTAAGCGAAAGCTTACAGAATTCAGGCAAGCTCATTTCAAAGGCGTTTGCCATAGCCTCGAAAAATCTGCCTGTACCTGCGGCGCATTTGTCATTCATGGCAAAGTTTTTAACTGTGCCGTCGGTGTCAATAGCAATGCCCTTGACATCCTGACCGCCGATATCGATAATCGCTTTAACCTCAGGGTTTGTAACATGCACACCCATAGCATGACAGCTGATTTCGGATATATTTTCGTCGGCAAACGGAACCTTATTTCTGCCGTAGCCTGTACCTATAAGGTATTCAAGCTGATCGGCAGAATCAATTCCGTCAACATTTTTCAGTGCCTCGCTTAATGCAAGCTCTGCGCTCTGTACTGGGTTTATTTTACTTCTGACTGTTGAGTCGGCAACCATTTTACCGTTTTCGTCAAGAATTACACATTTTGCGTAGGTCGAGCCTACATCGCATCCGCCAAAATATTTCATATTTCTTCTCCTTTACCAAGCTAATGTGTCATCAAAATCAACTAATGTCGGGTCAACAGGCTCCTCGCCGAGAACTGTTGTCATATACTTGTTTATGTTTTCACGCATATCTCTTCTTGAGATTGTTCTCGGGTCCATAAGGTCCTGGGGCACCCAGATAAAGCTTATGTTTCTCTCTCTTGCCTGATCGTCAAATATACCTACAAGACCGTCCATACCCTTGCAGGAAATCTGGTCGTACATAATAACCATATCAGCGTTGAATTCGTCAACAATTCTCCAAAGCTCGTCAACAACATTTGCATAGCCGCCCTTGGTATGCTTTCTCATTGTGGTACGCTGTAAGGTCTTGGCATAAGTTGCAAGAGCCTTTTCCTTGTCAGAGGTGTCATACATTATGTTGGAAATCATTGTTTCCATATCCATAACAACATTTACGCCCCAGCAGTTTTCAAGCCAGTTTGCAAGCGAGGTGTAATAGTTTGCAGGGCATGACCACACAATAGCTCTGTGGCGCATTACCTTTGAAACCATTTCCTTCTTCTCATAGCCCTTCATCATAAGCTTATTTACCTTTTTGTCAGTCTTGGTATAAAGCTCGTTCATACCGCCTGAAATGTGGAAATAGAACAGTCTGTAAAGCCAGAAGGTTGCGCCCGTCATCTGTGGGTAATCGGTTTTATTTATATCCCATTTCATCATTTCATATTCAAGCTGTTTGTTGTAGCGGTTCATAGCTGTAAAGAAGGCGTCCCAGTCGAATTTAACGCCCATCTGCTCCTCAATAAAGCTGATAGCCGCTTTAACCTCATCAACAGCATACTGCTGAACATCCTCGCTGTTATAACGAAGAGGAACATTTATAGGATAGGTAGGCACATTAAAGCGTCTGTCAATAAAGCTTGAATTTATAACAGAGCCGTCGCAGGGCATATTACAGGTAAGCGCACATTTGCCCACTAACGGGTAATCGTCGTTTATTGCAACGCCTGCCTCAGCAGAAGGAAGCGGACAGACATCAGCAGGCACGCCATAGCTTTCGGTAATGTCAAGATAAGGCGGTGTAATCTGCTGGTCTACCATTGAGGTTAAGAAAATCGGGATGGTAGATACATGAATGTCATGAAGTCCCGGGAAGCCTGCGGTAAGCTCCGAAGAAAAAATTTCATCAACAAGTATCGTCTTGTCGCTCATCTTTGAATTTTTATGAAAATGCTTATCGTTAGCTAAAAGATAATTGATAATATCGGTTGTAGGCTTTACAAGAGCATTGAAATGCAGGTGCGCAATACGAAGGTGCGTACCTCTTAAGCCCTCGGTATGTCTGTCAACCCATGCAGGAGCTGACAGATAAGAAGCCATCCAACGGTAATTCCAAAGACCTTTTACGGTAGATACGGGAGCTTTGAGAGTCATAACAATTATGTTTTTCCAGGTAATTAACCAACGGTAATAATCGTACATGGTATCTCTAAGACCACGCCATTCACGGTGCTTGAGTATTGCCGTTTTGTCCTTATGAAGCTTGCCGAGGTTTTTCGGCTGATTAACCCAAAAGCCCATTACTGTACCCCCTTATCCTTCTGAATTTTCTTTATTTCAAGGCTTTCAACAAAAGCCTGAACTCTTGTTCTGAGCTGTCCCGAAGCACTTGCTGTGTACTGACGGTCAACAGTTACCGACGGGATGCCGAATTCATTTGTCATAATATGTGAAGCAAGCGCTCTCTCGTAACCCCAATACTCACAGAATTTAATCTGTTCATATATAACACCGTCTGCGTTATATTCTTCAACAAGCTGTTTTACATACTCTTTTCTGCCTCTTACCTTGTCCTGATTCATATATCTCGGACACTGGCAGGTTTGCATATAGTGTAAAACAATCTGCTCTAAAACATTGTGTTCGTCGGTAAGCTTAATTTCCTCTCTGCCGGGAAGCGAGCCGAAGCAGTAACGGTCAGCAACAACAAGCGCACCCGATTCCTCTATAAGCTTTGTAAAGTCGGGGTCATCCATTTCGCTGCCGACTACAACAACCTTTGCTCTGTAATTCTTCTTTTCGTCAGGCTGTCTTGTTTTTAACTCCTCGGCTGTTTCACGGAGCTTGTCAAGTATAAGATACTTCGGACAGCAATATGTAACAAGGTTGATTACATGGAATTCATAACCCGTAATTCTCGGATTTTCTTCCTTACGGTACTCGCCTATTTCAGTTATAAGACGGCAGATTTCGTTGTGCTCCTCAACCGCCTTGCGCAGTGACTGCTCGCTTATGTCAACACCGTAGTTTTCATGCAACCTGTCAAGCACCTTTAACTGCATTTGATTTGCATAATGCTTGATGGTGTGCGGAGCAATCTTAAAGGGAATATCGGCTATTGTAACAAAGAATTTGTCATTCTCTACAAGATTAAGAAGCTCAAAATGCTCATAAGTTCTGTTCATTTCAGAACAGGATTCTGAGCCGATAAGAGCCGAAAGGAAATTGTAACCGCCCTCTATGCCTCTTTCAAGCAAAGCCTTTGAATAACCGCAAAGATATGAGCTTAAATAATATGTAGCTATATCCATTGAGCCTGTTCTCGGTGCTCTGAGTCTTACAGAAAAGCAGTTGTCAACATTCAACAGCACTTCGGGAATGTGGTAACAGGTATAAGCTATTGCTTTGCCGCCCTCACTTATGGCTTTGTCAACAAGCTCGTTTTTAGCTTCCTGAAGCAAGTTTTCAAAGTAAATTAAATGCTTTAAATCCTTCAATTTTAAATTACCCCCATTTTACTAAGCGCTTCCTTAACGCCTTTTACAACATTTGAATCCTCGGGAAGATTAAATATATTCTCGCCCTGAATATCAAACATTGAAAGGTTTTTGTCGTCGCTTATATAGCTTAAAACCTCAATTGGAGAGGTGTCAATTACGCTTTTTAAGGACTCGTCGGGCATACGGTTTACTATTGCGCCGATTTTTTCATACATAACAAGGGAGTCCGCAACACTCTTGATTGTATTTATTACCTGACAGCCTTTTTTGCTCGGGTCGGTAATTAACAGAAGATGCGTAACCTTTTCCATAACTCTGCGGTTAATCTGCTCAATGCCTGCCTCGCCGTCAATAACAACATAATCAAATTCGTTTGAAAGTATTGAGATAACCTCTTTCAAATATGTATTGATTTTACAGTAACAGCCTGCTGTTTCGGGTCTGCCGACAGCAATAAATGAATAGCCGTCAGTTTCAACAAGAGCGTCGAAAATGCGGTATTTTGCCTCATTTAAAAGCTCAACTGCGCCTCTTGTGTCGCCCTCGTCAACAGAGGCTATTATTTCCTTTCTTATGTCGTCAATTGTCATTTTGACATCAATGCCTAACGCAGTCGAAAGACCTACGGCAGGGTCGGCATCAATGGCAAGAATTTTTTTGTCGGGATAACTTTCTACAAGACACCTGACAATAGTTGCAGAAAGAGAGGTCTTACCTACTCCGCCCTTACCTGCGACAGCAATAATTGTTGCCTTACTCATAAAACACCCTCCAAATTAAATCATCTAAATAATTATACTACCTGATTTATAAGTATTGCAATATCATTATTTTATTATTTTATAAATTAACGGTCTCTCTTCACTCTTTTCGGAGCTTATAATCAAACTGTCCTTAAACAACAGCTCAGCGTCCTTTAAACTTGATTCGTTGTTTGTAAAAAATACTGCTAAAGTGTCTCCTTTTGACACATAATCAGAGCATTTCTTTTTAAGTATTATACCTGCGCTGTAATCAATGCTGTCGCCCTTTTTCTCTCTGCCAGCACCGAGTCTTACGCTTACAAGACCGATTTTTTCAGTATCAAAGCCGTCAATATAGCCTGCCTCATCACTTTTAACTTCATAAGCAAATTCGGCTTCATCAAACAGAGAGGTGTCCTCCAACAGCTTTTCGTCACCGCCCTGAGCTTTAATCCATTCCTTCATTTTGCTGAATGCCGAGCCGTTCTCAATAGCAGAAATTACCTTTTCTTCAGCTTCTGCTTCACTCCAGCCAAAGCACAAAGACAGCATAAGTGTAGCAAGCTGTACGCTCACTTCATATAAATCGTTTTTCACTTCGCCCTTAAGCACTTTTACAGCTTCAATTACTTCAAGCGAATTGCCGATTGCATTACCTAAAGGAGAATTCATGTCCGTGATAACAGCTGCGATATTTCTATTGCACGACTTACCGATTTTAACCATCTGCTCAGCCAAAGCCTCTGCGTCATAAATAGTTTTCATAAATGCGCCTGAGCCTGCCTTAACATCAAGTACAATATTATGAGAGCCTGCGGCAAGCTTCTTTGACATAATGCTTGATGTAATAAGCGGAATACTGTCGACAGTTGCAGTAACATCACGAAGAGCATAAAGCTTTTTGTCGGCAGGAGTGAGATTTCCGCTTTGACCTATAATTGCAAGACCTACATTTTCAACCTGATTTAAGAATTCCTCGTTTGTAAGCGTTGTTTTGTATCCGTCAATAGACTCTAATTTATCAACCGTGCCGCCTGTATGCCCAAGTCCCCTGCCCGACATCTTGCTTACTTTACCGCCTAAAGACGCAACTATAGGGCCGACAATCAGGCTTGTTTTGTCGCCTACTCCTCCCGTGCTGTGCTTATCAACCGACAAATCGCCGAAACGGGACAAATCCACGGTGTCTCCGGATTTTGCCATAGCGTCCGTAAGACAAACAGTTTCTTTTTCAGTCATACCCTGGAAGTAAATTGCCATCATCAGCGCCGAAGCCTGATAATCGGGAATTGTACCGTCAGTAAAGCCTTTAACGAAAAAACGAATTTCATTTTCGTTAAGCTCATGTCCGTTTCTCTTTTTTTCAATGATGTCATACATTCTCATAATGTAACCTCTTATTTTATATTATCGCTTCCGAAGGAGACAGGCAGCAGCTCTGAAAGCTTATAAACCGAGCAATCGCCATTGCTTTTTGCAATAATAATTTCAAAATCGGGACTGCAAAATTCTCTCATCACCTGACGGCAGACTCCGCACGGGGAAATGCTGTCATCTAAAAGCTTATCACCTTGCTTTTTTCCTGCTATTGCGATTTTTATAAAATCCTTTTCGCCCTCGCTTATTGCTTTGAAAAACGCCGTTCTCTCAGCACATACGGTAGGTGAAAATGCAGAATTTTCAATATTACAGCCCGTATATACCCTACCCGATTTACAAAGCAAAGCCGCCCCTACCGAATAATTTGAATAAGGGCAGTAGGAATACTGCATAGCATCAATAGCTTTTTTACACAAATCAGAATTTTTCATATTTTCACCTTAAATTCCATTTTCCATAGCTTTTACTGCCTTGACTACCCTGCTCGTGCCAAGTCTGGAAGCGCCAAGACTTATGAATTTTTCTGCATCATCAAGGCTTGAAATACCGCCTGCGGCTTTAATTTTCTTGCCGTTTGTTATATGCTTTGCAAAAAGCTCAATATCCTCAAAGGTTGCGCCGCCTGTTGAAAATCCCGTTGAAGTTTTAATATAATCCGCATCCGATTCGGAAACAATTTCGCACATTTTGATTTTTTCTTCATCTGTAAGAAGGCAGGTTTCAATTATAACCTTCAACAGTCTGCCCTCACAGGACTTTTTGACAGCGTTGATTTCGTTGAGAATATCGCTGTATCTTTTATCTTTAAGCCAGCCGACATTTATTACCATATCAATTTCATCTGCTCCGTTTTTAACAGCGTCTGACGCTTCAAAGCATTTGGCAGCTGTTGTGCTGTAACCGTTAGGAAAGCCGATTACGGTACAAATTTTAAGCCTGCCGCCTGCATATTCTTTTGCCTTACTTACGAAGCTTGCAGGAATACATACACTCGCAGTCTGATATTTAATACCGTCATCACAAATAGCTTTTATCTGCTCCCATGTCGCATCAACTGCTAAAAGTGTGTGGTCACATTTTGAAAGAATTGCTTGAATGTTCATATTTAACCTCATTATCTTCTTATAATTTTTACTCTGTCACACTGAATTGTATATTTTAAATCATTGTTGTTACTATCTTTAAGTACCAACATAATTTTAATTGTGCCGTCATCAAGAACTGTCGGTTCGTCTGAAAACCACCAACTGCCGACTGCCTCTTTCATTAAAGAATTATAATTGCCCGAAATAACACGGTAGTTATAGAAATGCAGAGCCGTAATGTCATTCTCATACAAAGCGTTGGAGCAATTCAGCCTGATTTGCAAATAATTATAATCTGAAGCTCTAAGTAATTTGTCAGGTCTGTTATACTCCTTAATATCAATAATCTCTGCGTCGTGCAAACCGTGCTTCCAATACCAATCGGGTAAACTATCATAATACTCTTTAAGTTCTTTTTCTTTCTTCTTTATATCTGAATTTTTCATTACACATATCCCCTATATAAATCAATCATGAATAATTATATCATACTTTAAAATAAATTAACATATAATAAATTAGAAAAAATATGTTGACAACAAGTGATATTTGTATTATTATATATAGGCACTCGAGAGAGTCTATATCGCGGGGTAGAGCAGTTGGTAGCTCGTCGGGCTCATAACCCGGAGGTCGTGTGGTTCAAGTCCCGCCCCCGCAACCATAAAACTCCCTACACCTACAGGTGTGGGGAGTTTTTTTCGTTATGAGATCAGATTATGAATTATATAAATTCAGGGTTATGAGCCTGTCGGCGAATAACACGGAGGGTGAGGCGGTAGTGAATGACAGTCCGGTGGACTGTCAGAGCCGCCGAGCCGACCGCAGCATTTTCTCCGCAGAGAAAATGCAAGACCGTGTGGTTCAAAGTGAATTTAACTATATTAGCTTTGGAAAATTAGTCCAACAAGCATAGTCATCTGTACATTCAATAAAAATCCCAAACCGTAAGGCTTGGGATTTAATAATTATAAGCTTATTTCTTCAATGTTCCGAAAATTCCTCTTATTAAGTTTTTGCCTATTTCTCTGCCAATGGTATTTGCGGCGGAGTTTATAGTCTTTTCAACAACGGTCTGCTTTTTTCTGCCTGATGAGGAATAGCTTGACTTGGATTTTGCTTTCTGTCTGAGTTTTTCACGCTCTGCTTCGAGCTTTTCTTTTTCCTTTTCAAGCTTTGCTCTCTGCTTTTCAAGCTCGGTCATCTGCTTCTGCTCTTCAAGCTCTGCCTTCTCTTCTTCAAGCTGCTTCTGAGCCTCCTCTTCAGCCGCCTGCTGCTGTGCGTGCTGTGCTGTCAAAAGCTCATATGCGCTTTCTCTGTCGGCTACCTCGGTGTATTTATCACGAAGCGGGCTTTTGAATATTGCCTCCTGTATGTCGGTTGGTTCAACAGCATTCATTGAGCTTCTCGGCGGCAAAATTCCTGCTCTTTCTACTACTGTCGGAACGCCCTTTTCGTCAAGCACAGATACAAGCGCCTCACCTGTTGCAAGCTCCTGCAATACGGTTTCTGTATCAAATTTAGGGTTAACCCTGAATGAACGGGCAGCATATCTTAAATTTTTCTGTTCATTGGGAGTATATGCCCTTAGTGCGTGCTGAACACGGTTGCCTATCTGACCGAGCACGCTTTCGGGAATATCGGAAGGATTCTGTGAAATAAACCATACCGAAACACCCTTTGAACGGATAAGTCTGACAACCTGCTCAACCTTTTCAAGCAAAGCTTTCGGTGCATCGTTAAATAACAAATGCGCTTCGTCAAAAAAGAATGCTATTTTCGGCTTGTCAAGGTCGCCTGCTTCGGGAAGCATCTCATATAACTCAGAGAGCATCCACAGAAGGAAGGTTGAATATAAAAGCGGATGCTGGAACAATTCCTGACACTCAAGAATGTTCATAACTCCCCTGCCTTCGGCATCCCAATCAAACCAGTCGACAAGGTCAAGCGCAGGCTCGCCGAAGAATATATCTCCGCCCTCGTCCTCAAGAGTAAGCAAAGCTCTTTGAATTGCGCCTACCGACTGTGAGCTGACATTGCCGTATGTGAGTTTGAATTCGTTTGCATTATCGCCTACATACTGCACCATTGAGCGCAAATCCTTTAAATCAAGAAGCAGCAGGCCTTTGTCGTCAGCAATACGGAAAATAATTCTCAAAACACCGCTCTGTGTTTCGTTAAGACCTAAAAGTCTTGCAAGAAGCTCGGGACCCATATCGGAAATTGTTGTTCTTACGGGATGTCCGTTTTTAGCGTAAACATCAAAGAAACGAACGGGATATGATGTGTAGTCAAAATTTTCAATGTGCATGGTGTCAATGGAACGGCGAATATGTTTGTTTTCTGCGCCGGGCTTGCACATACCCGACAAATCGCCCTTTATATCGGCAAGAAAAACAGGAACGCCCATATCGGAAAATGACTCGGCAATAACCTTTAAAGTAACGGTTTTTCCAGTACCCGTTGCACCTGCAATAAGTCCGTGACGGTTAGCCATTGCAGGATTAAGATAAACTCTTTCATCACCTGTGGCAAGCCATATCTTACCCTCTTCTTTCATATACATAAAACTACCTCTTTTTTGTTTGATAATTTATTTTAACATATATATTTTTGCTTTTCAATCAGCATTTTAAAGCTCTGACAGTTTCTTAAACACCTGCCCTATAGGCTCGTTGATTTCAAGTGTATTCTCCTGCCCGTATGAAACCGGCAAATGCTCTTTATTTATAATTACCAGATATTTTCCACGGAAATATCTTATATATGACGCCGCAGGGTAAACCGTAAGCGAGGTGCCGCCGATAATCAGCATATTAGCATTACTTATTGCATTTACTGCGCCTCTGACTACGGCTTCGGGCAGACTTTCTCCGTACAGAGTAACATCACAGCGGACAATACCGCCGCACTCGCAACGGGGAATCTTAAATTCACAGTTAAATATATAATCGCTGTCATATGCTTTACCGCAAGCAGTACAATAATTTCTCTGTGTTGTACCGTGAATTTCATATACCGTTTTACTGCCTGCCTTCTGATGCAGACCGTCAATGTTTTGCGTAACAACGGCTTTAAGCTTACCTCTTTTTTCAAGTTCGGCTAAGTATATGTGCGCAAAATTAGGCTCTATGTTTCTTGTATCCATTTTCTGACGGTAAAACTCAAAGAAAACCTCAGGCTCATTTAAAAGACAGCTGTGTGATAACATATACTCAGGCTGATATTTGTCAAATCTGACATCATGCTGATTGTAAAGCCCGTCTTTGCTTCTGAAATCAGGCACACCGCTTTCGGTAGACACGCCTGCACCGCCGAAAAAGACAATATTTTCAGAATTGTCAATCAACTGTTTAAGCTTAATTATTTTGTCAGACATACAATTCACCTCACCGTTAAATTATAAAGCATATTTGATATATAAGCAATTAAAATACTTGAAAATGTAAAAAATTAGTGGTATATTAAATTTGACGGGAAACCCTGTCAGACAAAAAGGAAAGGATTGTTATTATGGGAAAATTTGTTATTAAAGAAACAAAAACAGGTTTTGTATTCAATCTTAAAGCAGGCAACGGTGAGGTTATTGCAAATTCTGAAGTTTATTCAACAGAATCAGCCTGCAAGAACGGCATTGAGTCAGTTAAAGCTAACTGTGCAGCTGCTGTTGAGGACCAGACGGTTGAAGGCTACGAGCAGTTAAAGAACCCGAAATTTGAAGTTTACACCGATAAAGCCGGTGAATTCCGTTTCAGACTTAAGGCAAGAAACGGCGAAATTATCGCTACAGGCGAAGGCTATAAGGCTAAGGCAGGCTGCCTTAACGGTATTGAGAGCATTAAAAAGAACGCTCCCGACGCTGAGGTTGTTAAGGCTGAATAATTAAAAATCATAAAAGACCTTGATGTTAACGCATCAAGGTCTTTTTTGTTATGTCAGCTTAGTGTCGCCGCCATTACTGCTTTGATTGTATGCATACGGTTTTCTGCTTCGTCAAAAACTATTGACTGAGTACTTTGGAACACCTCGTCGGTAACCTCCATACAGTCAATGCCGAATTTTTCAAAAATATCTTTACCTATTTCAGTTTTCAAATCATGAAATGCGGGCAGGCAGTGCATAAACCGGCATTGTTCGCCTGCATTTTTCATAAGTGACGAATTTACCTGATAAGGCGTCAAATCTTTAATTCTCTGCTCCCACACCTCGTCAGGCTCTCCCATTGAAACCCAGACATCAGTATATATAACATCTGCATTTTTTGTTGCGTCTGTGGGGTTTTCAATAAACTCAAGCGTTGCACCTGTATCATCAGCTATTTTTTTACACTCTTCTATAAGTGATTTGTCGGGAAAATACTCTTTCGGCGCACAGGCAACAAAATGCATACCCATTTTTGCACAGCCTACCATAAGAGAGTTGCCCATATTGTACCTTGCATCACCCATATAGACAAGCTTAATGCCTTTAAGAGAACCGAAATGCTCTTTTATTGTAAGAAAATCAGCCAATATCTGTGTAGGATGAAATTCGTTTGTCAGTCCGTTCCAGACGGGTACGCCTGCAAACCCGGCAAGTTCCTCTACTATTTCCTGCCCGTAGCCTCTGTACTCTATTCCGTCAAACATTCTGCCAAGAACCTGAGCGGTGTCGGCAATGCTTTCTTTTTTGCCTATCTGTGAGCTTTTAGGGTCAAGATATACAGGGTGCATACCTAAATCATTTGCGGCAACCTCAAAGGCGCATCGGGTTCTTGTGCTTGTTTTTTCAAAAATAAGAGCAATGCTTTTACCCTCGCAAAGCTTATGCGGTATTCCGTTTTTCTTTTTCTGTTTTAAATCTGCCGCCAGATCTATAAGACAGTTTATCTCATCAGGCGTAAAATCCAACAGCTTTAAAAAGCTTTTTCCTTTTAAATTCATAATAACTCCTAAACCTTACATGCTTCTTTTATAACATTTACAGCCTTTTTTAAAGCATCCGTGTCAATATTCAGTGCAGGCAAAAGCCTTACCTTATCCTTAGCTGTTAAGCACAAAACACCGTTATCCATACAGATTTTAACAATCTCTTTTGCAGGCTTAACTGTTTTTATGCCGAGCATAAGACCCATTCCGCTTATATCTTCAACACCGTTGACAGATTTAAGCTCATCTTTGATATACTGCGATTTCTCATTTATGCTGTTAAGCAATTTGTCATCTATTCTGTTTATTACGCTTAAAGCCGCCGAACAGCAAACGGGATTTCCGCCGAAGGTCGAGCCGTGGTCGCCGAAGCCGAAAACATCCTTAACCTTTTCTCCGAGCAGCACTGCGCCTATAGGCAGACCGCCTGCAAGTCCTTTTGCTGTTGTAACAATGTCCGGTACTATATCATAATTCATATATGAATAAAGCTTACCTGTTCTGCCGTTACCGGTCTGCACCTCGTCAACAATAAGAAGTATATCCTTTTGCGCAGTAACCTCACGCAGTTCTTTGACAAAATCATAATCAAGCGTAATTACGCCGCCTTCACCCTGTATGCACTCAATCATAACAGCGGCAACCTTGATTTTGCTTATAAGAGCTATAAATTCATATATGTCATTAACAGTCGTGTGACGGAAGCCTTCTGTCAGAGGGTGGTACATTTCGTGGTAATGCTGCTGCCCCGTTGCTGACAGCGTAGTAATTGTTCTGCCGTGGAAGCTGTTGCTCAAGGTAACTATTGTGTAACAATCCTCACCGTGCTTTTCTGCAGCATATTTTCTTGCGGCTTTAATTGCGCCTTCGTTAGCTTCTGCACCCGAGTTTGCAAAGAAAACCTTTTTCATACCGCTTCTCTCACACAAAACCTTGGCAAGCTCTGCACAAGGCTGAGTGTAATAAAGGTTAGACATATGCTGAACCTTATTTATCTGCTCAATAGCGGCATTTTTCCACTCATCATCTGCAATGCCGAAGGATGTTACGCCTATACCAGAGGTCATATCAATATATTCATTGCCTTCGTCGTCATAAACAAGACTGCCCTTACCCGAAACAATTTCAATAGGGAACCTGTCATATGTTCCTGCAATGTATTGCTTATCAATTTCTTTAATACTCATTTTTTTGCTCCTGTCACCATTGTACCTGCACCTTCGTTTGTCAAAAGCTCCATAAGAATTGAATGAGGTACTCTGCCGTCTAAAATGATTACATTTTTTACGCCTTTTTCTATGGCGTCAATACAGCACTCAAGCTTCGGTATCATACCGCCCGAAACTATGCCGTCCTCGTAAAGCTTGTTTGCGTCGTTTATTGTTATTTCGGGAATTAAGGTTGACGGGTCATTCTTATCTTTCAATATTCCGTCAATATCGGTCATCATAATAAGTCTTTCAGCGCCTAAAGCGCCTGCTATATGCGCTGCGGCCGTGTCGCCGTTTATGTTATATGTATTGCCCTGCTTGTCACAGCCTACGGTTGAAATAACGGGAATATAGTCATTTTCAAGCAGGTCCGTTACGGGTTTGATGTGAATTTTTTTAATATCACCTACAAAGCCGAGCTTTTCATCCTTAAGCTGAGCTTCTATAAGTCTGCCGTCCATACCCGAAAGGCCTATTGCTCTGCCGCCTTTCATTTCAAGCAGATTGACAAGCGTTTTATTAACTTTACCTGCAAGCACCATCTGAACAATATCAACTGTTTCTTTATCAGTTACACGCAGGCCGTCAACAAATTCAGCCTTTTTGCCGAGCTTGCCCATAAGCTCGTTTATTTCGGGTCCGCCGCCGTGAACAAGAACAATTTTAACGCCTATAAGCCAAAGGAGGACAATATCTTCCATAACCTGCTGTTTTAATTGCTCGTTAATCATAGCGTTGCCGCCGTATTTTACCACAACGACCTTGCCTGTGTACTTTTTGATGTATGGAAGCACCTGAGTAATGACCTCTGCCCTTTCCATATTAGATAAGCTGTCAACCATTGTTTTCACCCGTCAAGTACGGTAATCACCGTTTATTTTTACATAATCGTAAGTTAAATCGCAGCCCCATGCGCATGAAGAATACTCGCCGTCATTCAGATCAACAAGAATTAAAATTTCATTTTCGAGCAGTATTTCCTTTGCTTTTTCCTCGGAAAAATCTACGCCTGCACCGTTTTTACAAACCAAAATTTCACCTTTGCAGCTTTTGAAATAAACATCGATTTTATTAACATCCACCTGCGCTTTGCTGTAACCTATTGCGCAGAGAACTCTGCCCCAGTTAGCGTCTGCGCCGAACATAGCTGCTTTCAAAAGTGATGAGCAAATAACACTCTTGGCAACTGTTTTTGCATCTGATAATGTTTTTGCGTTATTCACCTTACACTCAAGAAGCTTGGTAGCGCCCTCGCCGTCGCCTGCAATTTTTCTGCAAAGAGCGACAGTTACGCTGTTCAGAGCTTTCATAAAAATGTTAAAGCTTTCGCCTTCTGCATTTATTTCACTGTTTCCTGCAAGTCCGTTTGCAAGAACAACCACCATATCGTTTGTAGATGTGTCGCCGTCAATGCTTATCATATTAAAGGTGTTCTGTATATCACCCGACAAAGCTTTCTGAAGCATTTCAGACGATATACTGACATCACTTGTAATAAACACAAGCATTGTAGCCATATTGGGATGTATCATACCGCTGCCCTTGGCTATGCCGCCTATATGACAGATTTTGCCGTCAAGCTCAAATTCTACTGCAACCTCTTTTTTTACGGTATCGGTTGTCATAATTCCCTGCGCCGCAGAATCACTGCCGTCGGATGACAAGCTTTTTACAAGCTCGGGCATACCTTTTTCAAATGGTTCAATTTCAAGCGGAAGTCCGATAACGCCCGTAGAAGCAACAACAATATCTTTTTCTGATATATTTAAAGCTTTGGAACAAAGCTTGCTTGTTTTGTCAGCTATTTCCAACCCGTTTGCGTTGCAGGTGTTGGCATTGCCGGAATTGCAGATTATTGCCTGCGCTTTACCGTCTGAAAGATGCTCTTTGGTAATAACAAGCGGTGCGCCTTTAACAAGGTTTGTTGTATAAACTGCTGCTGCGCTTGCCTCTGCCTCACTGTAAATCAACGATAAATCCTTTTTATCTTTATTTTTCCTTATTCCGCAATGTATACCTGCCGCTTTAAAACCTTTTGCGGCGCATACACCGCCATCAATATAATTCATTTTGCTCTTTCCTTTATTTAATGTTAAGTCCCGCAGCTTCGTCTGCTCCGAGAACTATATTCATATTCTGAATTGCCGCTCCGCTTGCTCCTTTACCGAGATTATCAAATCGGGATACAAGCAAAATTCTTTCGTCATTGCCGAAAGCCGATATTTCCATGCTGTCAAAGCCTGACATTGAATTTGCCGCTAAAAAACCGCTTTCATCGGAGTTGTCAACATATTTTACTGTTCCGTTTTTATAATAGTATTTATAGACTGTGATTATTTCGTTAAGGTTTCCGTTTAACTGCTCTTTAAATAATGTAACAGTTACCTCCATACCCGAATAATAGTCAGCAACAACAGGGCAAAAAGCAGGAGGTTTTTTCAAACCGCATATTTTTGTCATCTCGGGCAAATGCTTATGCTGTTGTGATAAGCCGTACTGTCTGGGTGAATCAAGTAAAATATTTTTTTCTTCACCTTCATATTCGGCAATCATTTTTTTACCGCCGCCCGAATAGCCCGTCAGAGAAAAACAGCTTATAAACGCATCTTTAGTTAGTACTCCGAGTTCGGTAAGCGGTTTTACCAATGCTATAAAGCCGCTTGCATGACAGCCGGGATTTGCAATTCGTTTTGAAACTGAAATTTTTTCTCTCTGTCCTGTAAGCTCTGCAAAGCCGTATGTCCACCCCTCTGCAGTTCTGTGAGCTGTTGAGGTATCTATTATAACTGTGTTACCGTTATCAACAAGTTCCACAGCTTCCTTCGCCGCTTGATCGGGTAAACAAAGAAAAGCAATGTCACTGCTGTTAATAGCTTCTTTTCTTGCTTTAACATCTTTTCTCAGGTTTTCGGGAAGGCTGATTAAATCAATATCGTTTCTTTGCGAAAGCCTATTGTATATTTTTAAGCCCGTTGTTCCCGAGCTGCCGTCAATAAAGACCTTTTGCATATGACTACACAACTTTCCAAAATCAATTTTTCAATATTATACAGTAAATATACAGTTCAGTCAAGCATTTTATGAATATTTATGCATATTTATTGCAATTATATTCACAATTATTCAACTTATGGTAATTTTAAACAAAAAGATTTAAAATTCACAGCTAAAATATTGTTTATATGCGTTCATTTGAATTATTGACAAGGCTTTTAATAAATGATATAATCTAAAAAATCTTTAAAACCAATACAGAGAGATTGGCAAGATTTACATTATATAATAGTTTGTGTTTCACATACTTTTGTTTAATTTACCTTGCCGCTTTCGCAAGGTATTTTTTCTTTGGAGGAAAGAGATGCAAAAGGGATACAAAGCAAAATTACATCCGTCGGTTTATGATTTAAATGTGCTTTCAAGCGGCGTAATAGCCTCTATTCCCGATTTTGAAGAAAAGATACTGAATTCAACCGAATATTCTATTTTTCCCGGCTTTTGCGATGTGCATGTGCATTTTCGTCAGCCGGGTTTTTCTTATAAAGAAACAATTCTGACAGGTACAAAGGCTGCCGCACACGGCGGTTACACTGCTGTATGCACTATGCCGAACTTAAACCCCGTGCCTGACAACATGGAGCATCTTAAAGAACAGCTTGATATTATAAATAAAGACGCTGTTATAAATGTATATCCGTATGCAGCTATTACCGTAGGTCAGTCAGGCGAAAAGCTTTCAGATATGAAAGCTTTGGCAAACAGCGTAATAGCATTTTCCGATGACGGCAGAGGCGTTCAGTCGGAAGAAATGATGAAAGATGCTATGCTAACGGCAAAAGCGCTTGGAAAAATGATTGTAGCTCACTGCGAGGACAATTCTCTGTTGCACTGCGGTTACATTCACGACGGCATTTATGCCAGAGAGCATAATCACAGAGGTATATGCTCAAAAAGCGAATGGGGACAGATCGAAAGAGATATAAAGCTTGCCGCTGAAACAGGCTGTGCATATCATATCTGCCACATTTCCTGTAAAGAGAGCGTACAGCTTATAAGAGAAGCTAAAAAAAGCGGCGTAAATGTCAGCTGCGAAACTGCACCTCACTATTTAGTACTTGACGAAAACGATTTAAGAGAAGACGGAAAATTCAAAATGAACCCTCCCCTGCGCTCTGCTGATGACAGACTTGCGCTTATTGAAGGTATTATTGACGGCACAATAGATATGATAGCAACCGACCATGCTCCGCACAGTGCAGAAGAAAAATCAAAGGGACTTGAAAAGAGCGCATTCGGAATTGTTGGTATAGAAACCGCATTTCCCGTGCTTTACACCAAGCTTGTAAAAGAAAATGTAATAACTTTGGACAAGCTTATAGATTTAATAGCAATTAACCCGAGAAAGAGATTTAACATACCGTTTAACAACGATATTACCATATGGGATTTAAACGAAGCATACGCAATAAATCCTGACAGCTTTCTTTCAATGGGCAAGTCAACACCGTTTGAAAATATGCAGGTTTACGGCAAATGCCTGCTGACAGCGGCAAACGGCAAGGTTGCATATAATGATTGTTTATAATTAAAAGGAGGAATATATATGGCTAAAAGAACGGACATCAAAAAGGTACTTATTATCGGTTCGGGACCTATTGTTATAGGTCAGGCAGCAGAATTCGACTATGCAGGCACTCAGGCCTGTCTTGCGCTAAAAGAAGAGGGATATGAGGTTATACTCTGTAACTCAAACCCTGCGACAATTATGACCGACACTCAGATTGCGGACAAAGTATATATGGAGCCGCTTACACTTGAATACATAGCTAAAATATTAAGATATGAAAGACCTGACGCTATTGTTCCCGGCATCGGCGGTCAGACAGGTCTTAACCTTGCAATGCAGCTTGAGAAAAAAGGAATTTTAAAAGAGTGCGGCGTTCAGCTTTTAGGTACATCAAGCACATCTATTGAAAAAGCCGAGGACAGAGAGCTTTTCAAGGAAATGTGCGAAAGCATCGGAGAGCCTGTTATACCTTCGGAAATTACATATTCGCTTGACGAGGCAAAGGAAGCCGCAAAGCATATTGGCTACCCCGTTGTATTAAGACCTGCCTTCACTTTGGGCGGCACAGGCGGCGGCTTTGCAAACAACGAGGAAGAGCTTGTTGAAATCGGTATAAATGCATTTAAGCTTTCCCCTGTTCATCAGGTGCTTATCGAAAAGAGCGTTAAGGGTTATAAGGAAATTGAATTTGAGGTTATGCGTGACTCAAATGACCACGCAATCACAATCTGCGGTATGGAAAATGTTGATCCCGTAGGCGTACATACCGGCGACTCCATAGTTGTTGCTCCCATACTTTCGCTCAACGACCACGACCTTAAAATGCTCAATGACTCTGCTATTAAGATTATTAAAGAGCTTAAAATTGAAGGCGGCTGCAATGTACAGTATGGTCTTGACACG
>ONBD01000005.1 GCA_900315985.1 uncultured Eubacteriales bacterium
TTTTCATAATTATCTCCTATGAATTATCAGCTACAAACTGCGCTATTGCCCTGCCTATAAGATGCCCTGAATACTCAGCCTCCTCAAGCGTATTTGAGTCGCTTCCGAATTCAAGCAAAGCAGAGCAAGGCACAACATCCATATTGTATTTTCTTGCCGAAAACAGTACGGGGCGCATAAGACCGGGGTACATGGTTTCCGCTGTTTTCTGCAGTCTTAATGCAAAGGTCAGGTTTTTCTCCCAGCCGGGAAAGGATTTTACCTTGCCGTCCTCACAGCCTGCAATTATCATTACCTGCGCCGCCTTTTTGCCGTTAATGGCGGCGACGGGCTTTATTCTTGAGGTTTCGCTCGGGTGAATTGCATCACGGTGGACATCAAGGACAATCTGAATTGTCGGGTATTTTTTGAGTATCTCCTCTATTGTTACTCTTGAACGGTCATAAGCGCCCGTATACTGCAAATCGTGAATTTCGGTGTCGTGAATATAGCCTACTCCGCTTTTTTCAAGCTCCTCGCAGATGGCTGTGCCTACCCTGACCATATTTCTTTTCGGGTCCTGGCTTCGTGTGGAGTAAGCCGAGGTAAACCAGCCCTCATCAAGCATTTCATAAGCTTCTGTGGTGTGGGTGTGAAATATTAAAACGGTAGGCTGTGATTTGTCGGCAACACTAAATTCAAGCGGTGAATTAAAAGAGGCTTGAATATCGATTGAATGTGAGGGTGTGGTATTTCTGACCGTGATATTTTCAAACACAGCCGTTGCGTTTGATGCGTCATACTGTTTTTCGGTTATTGAGCCGTCATGGCTTGCCTCGGCATAGGTTAATTTGAATTCCTGCGCCATAAGCGTAATGTCGGCAGGCGTTGAGGCTTCGCCGTTTGATACTGCGGGCACGCTTAAACTGCCTGCAGTTTCGTTTACAGGCTCTGAAATTACAGTTTTCTGCTGTCCGTTTACATTCTGCGCTTCATTTTGAATAAGCTGATTTTTAATAACGCTCACAGAGCCTTCGGGCATGGCAAGTCCTGCCGAAAAAACTGCGGCATCGGCTACAAATGAGCCGCAATATGAATTAAGACCGAACGCCGCAAGCGAAATTAAAATCAGGCTTACAAGCGTCAGCGCAACGCTCCCCTTTTGTGATGTTTCGGCATTTCTCAATTTATATCTTCCTTTCGCAAAAATGATTTTTCTTTAATATTTATGCGAAAGGTTTTGCGATTATACAACCGACAGCAAAAGCTCAGGGTCAATATCGGGCTGAAGGGCGGAATTTATTGCAAGCGCAACAAGCCTTGCCGCCCTTTTTACAAGCACATCTATTTCACGGGGAGTTACCATCATATTGAGTGCTTCTTCATTTTCATTCACGCTGCCGCTGACGGTTTTTGCTATTGTTACTGCGTCAACAACCGTCGGCACGCCTATTGCAATTACGGGCACTCCGAGAGTGCTTTTGCTGATTTCAGCCCTCGAATTGCCTACGCCCGAGCCGGGTGTTATGCCCGTATCGGTAAGCTGTACGGTTTTGCCCAATCTTTTAAGGCTTGCGCAGGCAAGCGCATCAACGGCAATTACGGCTTTTGGATTTATAAAATCGACAAGACTTTTAATTATTTCACCCGTTTCCATACCCGTCTGCCCTAAAACTCCCGTGGCAATGGCGCATACGGGTTTTAAATTTTCAAGCCCTGTTTCAAAAGCGAGAGCAGAATCAATATGCCTTGTTGAAAAAATTGATTTTGCACACAGAGGTCCTATTGCGTCGGGTGTTATATCTTCATTGCCTATGCCTGCAACAAGCACCGTTCCCTCTCCGTCGGGCAAAAGGGCTGTTATTTCATTTACAAGACTTTTAAGCCTGTCGTCAAGTATTTCGCTGTCGACAGAAAACTCCGACATCTCAACCGTCACATATTTTCCGCAGGGCTTGCCTAACTGCTCTGACAGCTCATCAGAATCAATATCTATTACCGTAACATCTGTTTTTTCCGTGTGCCGAAGCTCCTTTTTTGCACTGTCAGAATGATGCCCGTCAGCAAATTCTTCGCTCTCGCAGGCAAGGTCGGTTCGAACATTCATATGACCACTCCTTTTTGTTATTATGCTCACAATAAAAAAAGTATTGCAAAAATTCAAAAAAAACTTGCTTTTTTTAAAATTGAATGGTATTATATAAGCCGTTAATGTAAAAGGGAGGTGTAACGATGCCTAATATTAAATCAGCAAAGAAGCGTGTTATTGTTAACGGTAACCGTGCAAAGCGTAACAAGTCAGCTAACACAGCATTAAAGACAGCTATTAAAAAGGCTAACGCTGCTATTGAAGCTAACGCTGCAGACAAAGACGAGCTTGTTAAGGTTGCTGTTAAGAAGATTGACCAGGCAACAGCAAAGGGTCTTCTTCATAAGAACAACGCCGCAAGAAAGAAGTCAGCCCTCGTTACAAGAGCTAACAAGGCTTAATTTAACAGGTAATGTTATTCGCTGTCGGTTTACCGACAGCGTTTTGCTTTATATTGGTTTGGTTTGTCAATTTGAGTTTGTAGGGATGATTGAACAAAACCATAGAACGTAGGGCGGGGGTTTACTCCCGCCGTTAATAAATCGGAACACTTAGCGGCTGGAGCAAGCCCCAGCCCTACGAACTCATTTCAGACTGAGTGAGCAATGACCTCGCCAAATTCCGATTTGTTTGAATAACTGACGGGCGAACATTGAATTGACGGCTATAAAAAATCCGGACTTTCAAGCCCGGATTTTTTACTTGTTTTCAATTATTTTTCTTGCTTCAAAGACGGATATGTCTTTTTCAAGGGCAAGTTTTCTGATATCTTCAAATTCTGCTTTTTCTTTTATTACCCCGTAGCCCTCGGAGCGTTTGATATGCACACCGCTGACCTCGGTTATTTCCCTGTCAAGTGTGTAACGGCTCGGTGTGTATTTTCTTATGCCGAGGGTTGTTGTATGCTTAAAGATGAGTGAAGCGAATTTTTCAGCCTGCGAATTCTTGCACAAGACCGTTAAAAGATATGCAGGTCTGCCTTTTTTCATAATGACGGGGGTTATAAAACAGTCGAGAGCACCCTCCGACATCATTTTTTCTGCGGCAAAGGCAGCTTCCTCCCCTGTCATATCGTCAATATTGCAGCTAAGCTCTGTAACCGAGCTGTCCTCAAACTCAAATACACGGACAATATTTGCACTCTCAAGCACCTTTGTGCCGACTCCCGTGCCGATTCTTTTTACGCTGCAAAGCTCGGGCGACGGGTTGAATTCGTCAGCAAAATATTTAAGAATTGCGGCGCCCGTAGGCGTGCAAAGCTCGGTATTTATTTCGCTTTTATAAAAAGGAATTCCCGTCAGAATTTCTGCTGTTGCAGGCGCAGGCACGGGCAAAATTCCGTGTGCGCATTTCACCGTACCGTTGCCGACATTTACGGGCGAGCAAATAATTATGTCTGCGTTAAGCCTTTCTAAAAGATACGAACATATTGTTATATCAGCCACGGCGTCAAGCATACCAAGCTCATGAAAATGCACCTGAGTGACATCTGCATTATGCACCTTTGACTCTGCACGGGCGATTGAGGTGTAAATTTCTTTTACATCGTTTTTCACCTTTTCGTTTACCGACAGGTTATTTACAATTTTAAAAACATCTTCAAGCGTACGGTGGGTATGATGATGCGTATGTTCAGAGTAGGGCGTTTCGGTTTCGCCTTTAATAACAATATTGAGATGCGCTCCGCTGATGCCGTGCTGTTCTTTTATTTCATAAGAAATTTCGGTATGCGGAAGAGAAAGGCTGTTCAATTCGGCAAGAAGCTCATCTTTATTCTGTGACAGAGAAAACAGCGCAGAAGCCAGCATATCGCCTGCGGCGCCCATATTACATTCAAAATACAAATTCATAATATCACCCGCTTAAATAAAATGCAGAAAGTGCTTCGAGTTAAGTTAGTCAACTTATGTCAATTATATTAGCATAACAGTCAAAATTTTGCAATAAAATGCAAATTAAAAACTTAACAGATTATTCATTGACAATTAAAATAAGATTAGCTATAATGTATTTGAACAATTTTCATAGGAGGACTTTATTATGAAAAAAGCACTTAAGATTATCGGTATTATTTTAGTAGCTGCAGGCGCTGCATTCGCTGCTTATGTTATTGTTAAGAATTATGTTGAGAGCAAAAAGGTTGTTATAGGCAATGACGCTGAAAATTATGTTTCATGCTCATGCTGTGATGACACCTTCGTTTCGGAGACAGTTGCTTAATTTAAAAAGTCATAAAACAGCCGCTTACCGAAGCGGCTGTTTTTTTGTGTGGGTTTTGTTTTAAGACAGGCAAATTTGAGTTTGTAGGGATGATTGAACAAAACCATAGAATGTAGGGCGGGGGTTTACTCCCGCCGTTAATAAATCGGAACACTTGGCGGCTGGAGCAAGCCCCAGCCCTACGGTTATTGTTTCATTTTAGTATTATAGAGACCTCGCAAAACTCCGATTTGTATATATCTCATTTACGGGCGAAAAGTGAATCGCTCTTACAACCTCTTAATCGTAACTTTTTCAATATTTTTTATTTTAGCAATAAAACTATTTGCCATAAAGTAATTATTATGCTACAATAAAAAAGGTGATTTTTATGAATTTATTTGACGGTTTTTCAATGCTCACGGAGCTTTATGAAATTCAGACAGCCGAGGGCTATTTTAACAGTCCGAAGCGTGATACAACAGCATATTTTGACCTGTTTTTCCGCAAGGTGCCCGACAACGGCGGCTTTGCAATTATGGCAGGTCTTGAGCAGGTTATTGAGTACCTCAAAAACATTAAATATTCCGAAGATGACCTTGAATTCTTAAGAAGCAAGGGTGTCGGCGAGGATTTTATTGATTATTTAAGGAATTTTAAATTCACCTGCGATGTCTGGGCTGTACCCGAGGGAACGCCTATATTCCCCAACGAGCCTATAATCAAGGTAAGAGGTCCTTTTGTGCAGGCACAGCTGATTGAAACGGCGCTTCTGATGCTTATAAATCAGCAAAGCCTTATTGCTACAAAGGCAAACAGACTTGTAAGAGCCGCAAGAGGCACAACCGTTGCAGAGTACGGCACACGCCGTGCGCAGGGCTCGTCACAGGCTATTCTCGGCGCAAGGGCGGCATATATAGGCGGCTGTTCAATGACCTCGGGCATTATACCTGCAAAGCATTTCGGTATTCCTGCCGTCAGCACTATGATTCACAGCTGGGTGCAGATGTTTGACTCGGAGTATGACGCCTTCTGCGAATATGCAAAGCGTTTTCCCGACGACTGCTCGGTTGTTGTTGACACATATGACACCATTCGCTCGGGCATACCCAATGCAATAAGAGCATTTAACGATGTTCTAGCACCGATGGGCAAAAGACCCGTCAGCATCAGAATTGACTCTGGCGACATAACATATCTTTCAAAAAGAGCAAGAAAAATGCTTGACGAGGCAGGCTACCCCGACTGCGACATTATGGCGTCAAATTCGCTTGACGAGTACCTTATAAACGATATGGTATCGCAGGGTGCCAAGGTTGACTGCTTTATTGTGGGCGAGAGGCTGATTACCTCTGCTTCCTCCCCTCTTTTCAGCGGAGTTTACAAGCTCTGCGCTGTTGAAAAGGACGGCGAGGTTGTACCGAAGATAAATCTTTCGGAAAATGTAAGTAAAATCACAATACCCTCCTCAAAACAGCTGTACAGACTGTTTGATATGAGTACGGGCAAGGCTATTGCTGATGTGCTGACGCTTGACGGCGAGGTTATTGACGAGGGCAAGCCCTACACGCTGTTCGACCCCGATTTCACATGGAAGCGCAAGGACATTGACGCTTTTGTTGCAAGACCGCTGTTAAAGAAAATTTTTGACGGCGGCAAATGTGTATATCAAAGCCCGTCGCTTGAGGATATCCGTGAATACTGCGAGGAGCAGATAAACACTCTCTGGGATGAGGTCAAGCGTTTTGAAAATCCGCATAAATACTATGTGGATTTGTCCAAGGAGCTTTGGAGAGTAAGAAACAGACTTATTGAAGAGCATAAAGGAGTTGTAAAATAACTATGAATATATGGCATGACATTAAGCCCGAGCAGATTACAAGAAAGCGTTTTGACGCTGTAATTGAAATCAGCAAGGGAAGCAAAATGAAATATGAGCTGGACAAGCAGACAGGTCTGCTGCGACTTGACAGAGTGCTTTACACCTCAACGCACTACCCTGCAAACTACGGTTTTATTCCCCTTACATATGCTGAGGACAATGACCCGTTGGATGTGCTTGTACTCTGCTCTGAGCCTATTGAGCCTATGACGCTCGTTACCTGCTACCCCATCGGCGTCATTTCAATGTTTGACAGCGGAGCCGCTGACTACAAGATAATAGCAATTCCCGAAAATGACCCGACATACAACGAGTACAAGGACATTTCACAGCTCCCCTCTCACATTTTCCAGGAGATGAAGCATTTCTTCACGGTTTACAAGGAGCTTGAAAACAAGACAACCGACATTGACGAGGTTAAGGGTGTGCTTTCTGCGGTTGATATTATTGACGATTCAATAGCAAGATATAAAGAAAAATTCAAAAAATAAAAGCATTTGAGGATTGGGTAAAAGATGAAGAATAAACAGGCAAAAATATTTATTGCTCTTATTATAGCTGTTGTTGTGCTGACAGGTATAATTGTCATATTCGACAACCATGCAGGCGAAGGCGGAGTCCCCGTGAATGCAGGCGACAAATTCGTTGAGCAGACCACAGAGGAAACAACAACCGAGCCTCAGGAAATAAGCGTAAACTTTATTTCGGCAGGCGACAATTTAATTCATGACGGTATTTACGAGCAGGCTAACAAACGGGCAGGCGGAAACGGCTACGATTTTTCGTTATGCTATAAGAATATTGCCGACACGGTTTCCGCTTTTGACATTGCGACTATAAATCAGGAAACAATTATTGCAGGAAGCTATCAGCCGTCAGGCTACCCTATGTTCAATTCTCCCCATGAGGTCGGCGACGAAATTGTAAAGGTCGGCTTTGATGTTATAGCCATGGCTAACAACCATATGCTCGACAAGGGCGCAAAGGGTCTTTCGGAGGCTATTGCTTATTGGGATTCACAGCCTGTTGTTCACACAGGAGCATATAAAAATGCCGAGGATTTAAACCGAGTTGAATTCATTGAAAAGAACGGAATGAAAATAGGTCTTGTCGGCGTTACACAGTACACAAACGGTCTGTATCTGCCTAAGGATTCCGAGCTTAAAATCATTTACTCTGCGGATGAGGACATTATAAAATCCAAAATAGAAAATGCTAAAAACGAATGCGATATGGTGCTTGTGAATGTCCATTGGGGCAACGAATACCAGACTACGCCCACGCAGGAGCAGAGAAACCTTGCGCAGAAAATGGCTGACTGGGGCGCAGATGTTATTATAGGGCATCATCCGCATGTGTTACAGCCTATTGAATTCATTACAAGAGCAGACGGCACAAGGGTGCTTGTTGCATTCTCTTTAGGTAATTTCATTTCACAGCAGAACACGCCTGCCAGAGTTATAGGCGGTATGGTAAGCTATACGGTTACAAAGAGTACTGCAAGCAAAAATGTTGAAATAAGCAATGTTAAATTTATACCCACCGTCACCCACTATGTAAGAGGCGTTGACGATGTTCAGATTTACCTGCTCTCGCAGTACACAGACGCACTTGCAAAGAAGCAGGCGGGCAGAATTAAGGAAAGCAATTTCAGCATTGCATATATCAATGATTTTGTAAGCAAAATAATGGACCCGCAGTTTTTATCGCAGTAAAATTCTTATTAAACAGATCTGTTTTTACAGGTCTGTTTTTGTTTTTGTGTTAAAATAAAAACTTTTTAATGTATAAATACTTGCTTTTATTTTTTTTAGTGATATGATTATATGTGCAAAATACTTTGGAGGTATATATTATGAACGAGTATATCAACAGCGTCATCGAACAGGTTAAAAAGCGTGATGGCGACAAGCCTGAATTCCTTCAGACAGTAACCGAGGTTTTCGGTTCACTTGAAAAGGTTGTTGAGGCACATCCCGAGTATGCCGAAAAGGACATTCTCGGCAGAATGGCTAACCCTGACAGATTTATTTCTTTCAGAGTTACATGGGTTGACGATCAGGGCAAAACCCAGACAAACCGTGGTTACAGAGTACAGTTTAACTCTGCAATCGGTCCTTACAAGGGCGGTCTTCGCTTCCAGGCAAATGTTAACCCCAGCGTTATCTGGTTCTTAGGCTTTGAGCAGGTATTCAAGAACAGCCTTACAGGTCTTCCCATGGGCGGCGGTAAGGGCGGCTCAGACTTTGACCCCGCAGGCAAGAGCGACGCAGAGGTTATGCGTTTCTGCCAGGCATTTATGACTGAGCTTTACAGACATATCGGTCCCGATGTCGATGTTCCCGCAGGCGATATGGGCGTTGGCGGCAGAGAAATCGGTTACCTCTTCGGTCAGTACAAGAGAATCCGCAATGCTTATGAGAACGGCGTTCTCACAGGCAAGGGCTTAAGCTACGGCGGTTCGCTTATCCGTCCCGAAGCTACAGGCTACGGCGCAATCTACTATGCAAACGAAGTATTTGCTCATGACGGCGACTCAATCAAGGGCAAGACCTTTGCAGTTTCAGGCTTCGGCAATGTTGCATGGGGCGCAGTTAAGAAGATTGCAGAGCTTGGCGGTAAGGCAATTACAATCAGCGGTCCCGACGGTTATGTTTATGACCCCGACGGCGTCACAACAGAAGAAAAAATCAACTATATGCTTGAACTTCGTGCAAGCGGCAAGAACATTGTTAAGCCCTATGCTGAAAAATTCGGCGTACAGTATTTCGAGGGTCAGAAGCCCTGGGGCGTTAAGGCTGATGTTATACTTCCCTGCGCTACTCAGAATGAGGTTGGCATGGACGAGGCAAAGAAGATTGTTGCTAACGGCGTTAAGTATTACATAGAGGTTTCAAATATGCCTACAACAAACGAGGCTCTTGCTTACCTTATGGAAAGCGGACTTGTTGTTGCTCCCTCAAAGGCAGTTAACGCAGGCGGCGTTTGCACCTCAGGTCTTGAAATGAGCCAGAACTCAATGAGACTCGGCTGGTCGGCTGAAGAGGTTGACGAAAGACTTCACAACGCTATGATTAACATCTTCAAGGCATCTGTTGACGCAGCAGAGAGATACGGTCTTGGCTACAACCTTGTTGCAGGCGCTAACATAGCCGGCTTCGAGAAGGTTGCAGATGCTATGATGAGCGAGGGTATATTCTAAACCTCCCCTGTCAGATACATAAAATTAAGGCGGTTCAATGAACCGCCTTTTTTGCTGTGATTTTATTTTGAAAATTCAACGGAATTTATTATTTTACAAAGCGTCATATAATCAAACCCGTCATTTTGGTTTTTATCCATAAGTTGAATAGATATTGAGTAATCAGCCTCTTCATTCTTATCCCACAAATCAGCATTATAAGCCCTTACATTTTCAGTTGATACTTCAAGCACAAAGCCTTTTCCGTTTTCGCCCTGATAATGCCTTACCCAGTTACAGTTCGGATATGCCGCAGCTTTCATAGTTGCATGGGTCAACAAAAGGCTTGTTTTTGTTCTTTCGTACCACTTCAGTCCGCTGTAATCATAGCAGTACATAAGCCAATAATAGCCATACATACTTGTCATTTTAAGCCCGAAATTTTTATAGTAAGCTTCGGACACTTCCTCATAATCCACGTCAATTATTCCTTCATCGTGCATTTCGTGGTCTTCCGTTAAAAATACAGTTATTCTGTCGCCCGTTTCACAGGTAAAAACATATTCACCCTCAACACTCTCTTTGCTTTCAAACTCTGACGGAATTCTGAAAATGACACCTGACAGATTTATTTCTTTTGTGTTTTCACCGTTAAATACAATACTGTAATCCTCAAATGCTTCGGCAGGCTTTTTTGCATTTTCGGGAACGGAATTCGCTTTTATTTTCACATAAGCATACGGTAAAAGCGTATAAGTCATTAAAAGTACAACAAGCAGTATCGCAGTAATAGCTATGCCTAATTTGAAATTTATATTTTGCTTTTTCTCTGTTTTTTCGTAATCAAACTCTTCCTGCACAAGCATAAGCCACTCTTTTTTACTGAGTATTATATGCAGGCAGTAAAACAAATTCGAATAAATCAATGCAACTGTCATTGCGCTTAAATTTTCACAAGTAACGCTCATAATCAGCGGTGCAAAGCAAAAAATGAGCGATAGTTTTTTATACACCTGAATATAATGAAGATCTTTTTTTGCAGTAAACAGTACTATTGTATTAACAGCAAAACAGATTATACCTGCAATAAAAATAGTGTAGCCAAAATTATTTGCATAATAATAAGCCGCAGCCGTAAAAAACATACTGTATAACGAAATAAGCAAACCCGCTTGCTTAATCACTTTAATGTTACATTCCTCAAAGGTGTTCTTAAGCTTGAAAGCGATAAAAACAGCAAAAATATTAAGCGCAGTATTCACATAAAAGCTTTCGTTTTTAAGAGAATCCAGCGAGCTGTCAAAAGTGCATATAAATATGTTCAGTATCTGCAAAACTACAAAGAACGCCAACAGGACATACATTATTATAACTGTTTGCTTGTGCTTCTTTGAAAACTCCTTAAGCTTTATTTCATAAAACTGTCCGAGTCTTTTTTCTTTTTCGGATTCATTTGCCTGTGTTGCAGGAAGCTCATTGCCGACAAATTCATCTATGCTCACACCGAAAAAGCTTGTTATTTTCACCATCATATCAAGCCTCGGCATAGCAGACCCGTTTTCCCACTTTGAAACAGCTTTATTGGACACGCCTAAAATTTTTCCAAGCTCCTCCTGAGTAAGACCTTTTTGAATTCTGTATTCAGTTAACTTATTGCCGAAATTATATTTGTCCATACCCCTGCCTCCTATGCTTTGATTATAGCAACAGCGTTTTTGTTTTTCAATATTTTCAAAGCTTTTTGATGTCGAATTAAAGTAGAAATTCAGTTTACGGTAATTAAAGGTTGATTTTTAAATATATAACGCAATTTTAATATTAAAAACTTTATAAATTTTATTGCCAACAAATTCCATAAGTGGTACAATGTTTTATACTGGATTATTATGTACTTAAGAAGAATTATAAAAGAACAGGAGTTTGTTATGATACACGAAAATCTTAAAGGCAGAGTAGCTGTAGTAACAGGCGGCGGCGGAGTGCTTTGCGGTGATTTTGCAAAGGCTCTTGCCCGTCAGGGCGTTAAGGTTGCCGTGCTCGATTTAAACGAAGCGGCGGCACAGAAAATTGCAGACGAAATTACTTCGGATGGCGGCACGGCTATTGCCGTAGGCTGTAATGTGCTTGAAACAGAAAGCATGCAGAAGGCAAGAGAGGTTATTAACTCAAAGCTCGGCACCTGCGATATACTTTTAAACGGCGCAGGCGGTAACAATCCGAAGGGTACAACCACAAAGGAAACGCTTGAAGCCATTGATTTAGTCGAAAAGAATGACGACATCAAGACCTTCTTTGATTTGGACCCTCAGGGCATTTCATTCGTGTTTAACCTCAATTTCCTCGGCACGCTTATTCCCACTCAGGTATTTGCGCCCGATATGGCAAAAAAGGACAACACCTGCATTATAATGATTACATCTATGAACGCATTCCGTCCGCTTACAAAAATTCCTGCTTACTCTGCGGCAAAAGCGGCGGTTAAGAATTTTACGGAATTTATGGCTGTTCACTTTGCCGAGGTAGGTATTCGTGTTAATTCAATAGCTCCCGGCTTCTTCTCAACAAATCAGAACAAAGCTCTTTTGTGGAACGAGGACGGCTCCCCTACCGCAAGAACGGGTAAAATCCTCGCCGCTACGCCTATGAAGCGTTTCGGTGAACCGAAGGAGCTTGAAGGCTCGCTTCTGTTCCTTTGTGATGAGGAGTATTCAAGCTTTATAACGGGCACAACTATTGCCGTTGACGGCGGCTTTAATGCATATTCGGGTGTTTAAGATTTAACTGACAAAATAAAAAACGCTAATCGTAGGGCGGGGGCTTGCTCCCGCCGTGACTATAAAAATTAAAGGAGAAAACAAAAATGGAAAAAACAGTATTGGTTGAAACCTCAGCAAGACATGTGCATGTAACTCAGGAGGCTCTTGAGACACTTTTCGGCGCAGGCTATGAGCTTACAAAGAAAAAGGATCTTTCTCAGCCCGGTCAGTTTGCCTGTGAGGAAAGAGTTCAGGTTATAGGCGAAAAGTCAAGCTTCCCCGCAGTTTCTATTTTAGGTCCTGTAAGACCCGACTGTCAGGTTGAAATTTCAGCTTCAGACGCAAGAGCAATTGGCGTTAAGGCTCCTGTAAGAGAGTCAGGCGACATTGCAGGCAGCGGCGCTTGCAAATTAGTAGGTCCCAAGGGCGAGGTTGAATTAAAGGAAGGCGTTATTATTGCAAAGCGCCATATTCATATGACTCCCGAGGACGCTGAAAAGTACGGTCTTAAGGACAAGCAGGTTGTTTCTGTTAAGATTGAATCAGCAGAGCGTTCACTTATATTCGGCGACACAGTTGTAAGGGTAAGCCCCAAATTCTCACTTGCAATGCATATTGACACGGATGAGGCAAATGCTGTTCTTGCACCCGCAGGCGTAATGGGTATTATTCTCGACTGATAAATAAAAGGCACAATACTTAATATTATTGGCTCATACCAATAAACAGCATAACAAAAGCGGTGAGATTTTAATCTCACCGCTTAATTATTTTGTTAAAGCTAAAACTGAATTATTCAGCCTTCTCCTCAGCAGCTTCTTCAGCTGCTTCAGCCTCTTCAACTGCTTCTTTCTTTTTGGGGAAAAGAAGCTTGTCAAATGGGAAGTAAAGGAAGAACTGAATTGCGCCGCAAACTGCGCCTGAAACTGAAATTGCTACATTCTCTGCGAAATTCCACTTTGTCTCAAAGAAGGTAATGAGTGTGGGTGAAAGCCATGCTGAGAAGCAGATAAGCGCAATAGTGAACACTATGTAAATGGGAAGTGTTACTGCAATGTTAGCGTCAGAATTGAAGGTCTTGTCTCTGTTGATAAAAAAAGAAACTATCTGAGCTATAACATTTGCGAGGTTCGCTGCGATAAATACGCCCAGACCTGCAACTATAACGCCTGACTCGTCAGGTGCTTCGTTGTGGAAAATCCAGAAATCATACGCTCTGTGCAGAAGCTCGTCAGACATCGGAAGCTTAATAATAAGCGGTAAGAAAATCTGAATTACAAACGCTGCAAGACTTACAACGATAAACTTAACGAATTGCCAGAGCGTTTCAATGCCCTTGCCCTTTGAAGCAGCGGCATTGTCAATGCCCTTTAAACCTTTTGCCATTGGAATTACCCCATTTCTTTTATTATTTTTAACAAAAATATTTTAACACACTTCAGTATGCTAATGCAACAGTTTATTTTGCCTGAAGCTTTGCAATTGCTTCGTCAAGCATTTTCATTTTTTCCGTAAATTTCTCAAGTTTTTCCTTCTGCTCGTTAACAAGCTTTTCGGGAGCCTTTGAAACGAAGTTGGGATTATTAAGCTTATTGTTTACAAAGTCAATATCCTTCTGAACGGCTTCCTTTTCTTTGCTGAGTCTTTCAAGCTCAGCCTTAAAATCAACAAGCTCTGCCATCGGAATATAGATTTTTGCGTCAGCGGTAATTATTGTAACTGCGCCGTCATCGTGATAATTCTTTACAAAGTCAACCTCGCTTGCAGATGCAAGTCTTACAAAGAAGGAAGCGCCGTTTCTGAAGGTGTCCTCTGACTGAGTGTCAATGAATACCTTTGCCTTTTTAGAGGGCGCAACATTCATTTCGCTTCTTCTGTTGCGGACTGCCTTGATAGCTGTCATAATCTTTTCCATTTTGGTTTCGTCAGCAGTAAATACAAGCTCATCCTTGTACTCGCACCAGTCTGAAATCATAATGGACTCGCCGTCATGCGGCAATGCAAGCCAGATTTCCTCTGTAATGAAAGGCATAAACGGATGTAAAAGCTTCAAGGTGTTGCTCATTACATAAACGAGGACTGCCTTTACGGTTGCTTTCGCCTGTTCATCCTCACAGTTAAGACGGATTTTAGCAAGCTCAATGTACCAGTCACAGAAAACATCCCAGATAAAGTCATAAAGCTTCTGAACTGCCATACCAAGCTCATATTTTTCGAGAGCGTCGGTTACCTCTTTTACAAGGCGGTTATATTTGCTTAAAATCCATTTATCTTCAATGCTTAAATTCTCAGGGATATGCGGAGCAGGCTCGTTTTCGTCTAAATTCATAAGAATAAAGCGTGCTGCGTTCCAGATTTTGTTTGCAAAGTTACGGCTTGCCTCAACCTTTTCGTCAGAGAAACGCATATCGTTTCCGGGGCTGTTGCCCGTTGCAAGCGTAAATCTCAAAGCATCTGCGCCGTAGGTGTCAATAATCTCAAGGGGGTCAATGCCGTTACCGAGGGATTTTGACATTTTTCTGCCGAGAGCGTCCCTTACAAGTCCGTGAATCAAAACCGTGTCAAACGGAGCCTTGCCCGTATATTCAAGAGCAGAGAAAATCATACGGCTTACCCAGAAACCGATAATATCGTAACCCGTAACAAGAGTGTTTGTCGGGTAATAATGCTTTAAATCCTCTGTGTCATGCGGCCAGCCGAGAGTTGAGAACGGCCAGAGAGCCGATGAGAACCATGTGTCTAATGTATCGGAGTCCTGCTGTAAACTGTGCGAGCCGCACTTCGGGCAGGTGTCAACATCTGTCTTTGAAACTATTGTTTCGCCGCAGTCGTCGCAATACCAGGCAGGAATTCTGTGACCCCACCAAAGCTGACGGGAAATGCACCAATCCCTTGTGCCACGCATCCAGTTCATATAATTCTTTGTGAAACGCTCGGGAACAAATTTAATGTCGCCCTTTTCAACTGCCTCAATGGCGGGACCTGCAAGCGGCTCCATTCTTACAAACCACTGCTTTGATACCATAGGCTCAATGCTTGTATGACAACGGTAGCAGGTGCCTACCTCGTGCTTGAGAGGCTCAATTTCTTTAATAAATCCGCCTGCTTCAAGGTCTGCAAGTATAGCCTTTCTTGCCTCTTTTGTGGTCATGCCTGCGTATTTGCCGCAGTCAAGCACCTCAGGCTCATTTTCTGCGCCGGGCTTGCCCGAAGCACGGATTGCGTCAGCCTCTGCCTTTTCCTTAGCGCCTGTGAGATAACCGTCATAGGTAAATGTGCGGACAATAGGCAGATTATGACGAAGTCCTACCTCAAAGTCATTGGGGTCATGAGCAGGTGTAATTTTAACAACGCCCGTACCCTTTGTCATATCGGCATGTTCGTCGCATACTATCGGAATTTCCTTATTTATAAGCGGCAAAATAACATGGCAGCCGTGAAGATGCTTATATCTTTCATCATCTGCGTTAATTGCAACTGCTGTATCGCCGAGCATGGTTTCGGGTCTTGTGGTGGCTAATTCAAGCTTTTCGCCTGTTTCTTTAACGGGATAAAGCAGGTGCCAGAAATGTGAGTCCTGCTCCTCATACTCAACCTCTGCGTCGGAAATTGAGGTGTTGCAGTGCGGGCACCAGTTAACCATACGGTTGCCTTGATAAATTAAATCCTTTTCATAAAGCCTTACGAAAACCTCACGGACAGCCTCGCTGCAGCCCTCGTCAAGAGTGAAACGCTCTCTGTCCCAGTCACACGAGGAGCCCATTTTCTTGAGCTGCTCTATAATTCTGCCGCCGTACTGCTTTTTCCAGTCCCATGCTCTTTCAAGGAATTTTTCTCTGCCCAAATCCTCTTTGGTAACGCCTTCCTTACGCATAGCTTCAACAATTTTAGCCTCTGTGGCTATTGAAGCGTGGTCTGTGCCGGGAAGCCACAGGGTATCATACCCTGCCATACGGTGATAGCGGATAAGAATGTCCTGAAGAGTATTGTCAAGAGCGTGGCCCATATGAAGCTGACCTGTGATATTGGGAGGCGGAATAACTATTGTATAAGTTTTCTTCCCCTCTTCACGCTTGGCATGAAAATATTTATTTTCAACCCATGTGTTATAGATACGCTCCTCAACATTTTTAGGATTGTACTGTTTTTCAAGTTCCTTTTGCATTTATATACTCCTTTTAAAAGGTAATAATTTTGTTATTCTACAACGAGCATATCCGCATACTCGCTTAGGAACAGCTTTATTTCCGTTCCCTCTTTCGGATTGCCGTCAACAGATATATTTGCCGCTTTGTAAATGTATTTCGGAAAGTCCTCAAGGTCTTTGAGGTAAAATTCAAACGAAAAATTATTACTGCCGCTGTGAGTTACAATAACAGTCTGGCTGTCATTTGTATATAATGGCTCAACATCGCCGCTTGAAGCGTAGGTCAGGTTAAACTTATAGGTGTTAAAATCATAAAACCAAGTTTTTGCGCTGCCCGACACCTTAACTCTGTAATTTGCCTTGTAGTCATTTTCGCTCAGCTGTGTGGCTTCAATGCTGTCAATTTTAAAATCAAGTCTGTGCCAGCGGTTCTTTAAAAGATTGACGCCAAGCACAAACATGGCAATCATTATTAAAACAGTAGCTATGCCAAAAAGCTTGACTACTATTCTTCTCTCTTTTTTATCCATAATTCACCTCAAAACAGGCATTATACCTATCTTTTCTATTTTAACAATATTAGTCTGAAGTGTCAATATTTTGTTTTTTCTTTGCAACGGCAAAGCAAATGGCGTAAACCTCGTCTGCACCGTATATTTTAAGCATTTTTGCACACTCGTCAAGCGTTGCGCCCGTCGTCTTGATATCGTCAACGAGTAAAATCCTTTTACCCTTTATAATATCGGGATTTTCAACATCAAATGCCGCAAAGACATTTCCCCTTCTGCCTGAGCTTTTGAGCATATGCTGAGTAGAGGTTTCATAGTTTTTGACAAGCACATTCAGAAGCTCAATTCCCGTTTTTTCGCTTATATGACGGGCTAAAAGCTCGCTTTGATTAAATTCCCTGCGGCGTCTGTCCTGCTTTGAAAAGGGAATACTGCAAACGCCGTCAAATTTAACCTCGGAGTAAAGCTTGTCGATTGTGTTTACCATATCCTCGGCATAGGCCTCACTGAGAAAAGGCTTCTGTCTGAATTTAAGTCTGTCAACAGCCTTTACTATTGCGCCCTCATAATAAAACGAAGCCGCAATTTTGTCATAATAGTGCTTATGCTTTTTGCATTTGCAATCCTCTTTTGAATGTCCGCAGTAAAAGCACACCGGCTCCTCTATCTCGGGAAGATATGCCTTGCAAGCCTCACAAAGCTCCTCTTCGGGCAATATTACCTCACCGCAGTATTTGCATCTTCTCGGAAAAAAGGCGCATAAAAGCCTGTCCGAAAATGAATTTCTTTTTATTTTCATTGTTCTAAAAGCATTTCCTTAAGCATAGAATAGCGTCTTGTCTTTTTGTCGTTTTGCGCCATGGCAAGCACCTCGTCAGACGAGCCTACAAGCACCATATTTTCCTTTGCCCTTGTAACTGCGGTATATAAAAGATTACGGTATTTAAGCTGAGGTATAACATTTACAACGGGCATAATAACACATTTAAACTCACTGCCCTGACTTTTATGTACGGTAATGGCATAGGCTAATTCAAGCTCGTCAAGCTGGTCACGGAGATATGTTGCCTCCCTGTCGTCGTCAAAGTGAATTACCGCATACTCGCCGTGCCTGTCAATCTGCACTATTGTGCCTATATCGCCGTTAAAAATGCCTTCGCCTGTTTCCTTACCCTTTTCCCAGATAATGTCGTAATTATTCTTAATCTGCATTACCTTATCATTTTCCCTGAAAAGCCTGAAGCCTACCTGAATTTCATTTTTATTCTTTTCGGGAGGATTTACCAAAGACTGTAAAACATTATTCAGATTTACCGTACCCGCCTCGCCTTTCTTTGACGGGCATATAACCTGAATATCTGTAAACGGAGAATAGCCGTAAGCCTTTGGCAGTCTTTTCGAGTAAAGCTCGGCAATGGTACCTGCCGCCGCTGCTGCAGAGCCACGCTCCATTAAGAAAAAGTCCGATTCTTTATTGTCTGTAACTACCCTTTCGCCGTTGACAATTCTGTGCGCATTGGTAACAATAAGGCTGTTCATTGCCTGACGGAAAACCTCGTTTAATTCCACAACGGGCAAAAGCTTTGAGTTTATCAAATCCTGCAGAACATTGCCTGCACCGACGGGCGGCAGCTGGTCGGAGTCGCCTACCATTATAAGACGGCAGCCGAAGGGCAACGCCGACAGAAGCGATGCAAACAGGCTTATGTCTACCATGGAAAGCTCGTCAACTATAAGAGCCTCACATTCAAGGGGATTGCGAAGATTTCTTTTGAATACGGGTCGGTCATTTTCATCCCACTCAACCTCTAAAAGACGGTGAATTGTCTTGGCGCTCTTGCCCGTAAGCTCGCTCATTCTTTTGGCGGCTCTGCCCGTGGGAGCGCACAGAGCTATGTCAAGCCCCTCGTTTTCAAAAAGCTTTATAATACCGTTGAGCGTTGTGGTTTTGCCTGTACCCGGACCGCCCGTAAGTATAAGCATACCCTTATTGACGGCGGTCTGTATGGCCTCTTTCTGATTTTCGGCATATTCTATGTCAAGCTGAATTTCAACAGCCTCAATTTCTTTATAAAGCGTTTCTCTCTGCGGAGGCGGAAAACGCAGAAGCACTTTGATTCTGTCCGATATGGTCTTTTCGTCAAGAAAAGCGGACAGAGTGAATACATACTCTTTTTTATTGAATTCCTTTGACACAAGTCTGTTTTCCTTTACAAGCTCGTCAATAAGAATATCTATTGTGTCCTCAGTAACACCGAGATAATCTGCGCCTATTTTTATAAGCTTGTTTCTCGGCAGGCAGGTGTGCCCGTCTGAGTAAAGATTATGCGTAACAATATGCTCTATGCCTGCTTTAATTCTGTAAGCGTCTTTAGGCGGATTCGGAAGCGCCTGACTGATGACCTCAGCCCTTTCAAAGCCTATGCCCGAGCCTGAAACGCACATATCAAACGGATTTTCAAGCACTCTTTCAACTGCATTTGCGCCGAAAAGCTTGTACGCCTTGACACATTCATTGGGAGTCATACCGTAGGATTCAAGGCTTATCATTATATTTCTGACAGCAAACTGTCGGCGGAATTGCTTTGACATATCCTCGGCTTTTTCCTTTGAAATACCCTTAATGGTTGCAAGCTTGTCCGGATGATTTTCAAGTATATCAAAGGTGTCCTCGCCGAATTTCACTATTATTTTTTCAGCCGTTGCAGGACCTATTCCCTTGATGGCTCCTGCCGCAAGATAATTGTAGAGCTGTTCAGAGGTGTGAGGCATTGAACGCTCATAGCTTTCCGCCTTGAACTGTCTGCCGAAGGTAGCGTGATAAGTCCAATGACCCGAAAGCTTAATCTGCTCGCCGACGGAAATATCGGCAAAAACACCGACAGCCGTGACAAGCTCGTCGTCACAGCCTACCTCTAAAACAGTGTATCCGTTTTGCTCGTTGCGGAACTTAATGTCCTCAACACTGCCCGAAAGTATTTCGTTGTTTTCGTTTAAATCCATCAGAACAATTCCTTTATCTGCTCGCTCTCAATTAGATAAATTCCGTTTGTCTGCCTGCAGATATTAAGGCATGACAGCTTCTGCGCCTGGGTCATACCCATATCCACCACAATTACCTTGCCGTAACCCGAATCACCCAGAAGGTCTATTTTTGTTTTAGCCGCATAAACAGCCTTGGTAAGCTCCTCGGAGCAGGTGTTTGAGGGCAGGACTATGTAATAATCATATTTCCTTTTCGGGACAAGTAATTTAAACATTATAGCGTATGCTATTGTGATTGTGCCAATAAAGACAAGCAATAAAAATACTGCCCCGAAAATTGTTTCCGACATTAAAATCACCCCATAACATTGTATGAGGCGAATAATTTAATGTGAGTAGACCTGTAAGCCGAGTTCTGTCATTTAAAGCAATTATCTGTCTGGTCGCACCGTTACCGATGCGATCAAGCCATCCGTCGAAGTATCTGCCCAGCTGACAACTTCAGTCGATGTTGCATCGGGTAGGGTTTGCTTGGCAATATTGTTACCAATATTCCGGTGAGCTCTTACCTCGCCTTTCCACCCTTACCGCAAAAGCGGCGGTATATCTCTATGCACTTTCCCGGAGGTCGCCCTCGGCGGCTGTTAGCCGTTACCCTGCTGTGTGATGCTCGGACTTTCCTCATGGGCAAAAGCCCACGCAACTGCTCAGTCTGCTCACATTATATTTTATTATATTTTCTGCTCTGTGTCAACAAGCATAAAGCCTTGCAGGACATAATAAAAGCATTATTTTTTAAGAAGCATATACTTTTCCTTTGTGGCTATGCCGCCTCTTATATGCCTTTCCGATTTGTTTTTGTCAAGCACTGCCCTGACCTCTTTAAAAAGCACGGGATTTACCCTTTTAAGCCGCTGTGAAACATCCATATGCACCGTGCTTTTGCTTATACCGAACTGCCCTGCCGCCGCTCTGACGGTAGCATTGTTTTCAACTATGTATTCACCGAGCTCAATAGCTCTGTCATCAACTGTATATTTCAAAAAAAGCCCTCCTTACATATCAGTAATAGATATGTAAAGAGGAGTAAAAAATATTACTTATTTTTCCTTTGAGAGCTTTCTCATAATATCTCTGTGCTTGTACTCGTCAAACATTATGCTTTCAAGCTCGGGGTAATCGGCAATATACGGCCTGTAACCGTTGCCGCCAAACTGCTCGCCCAAGGCTACGCCCTGAAGCAGAATTCTTTTCGGAGCAACCTTGTAAGCCTTTTCAATAATATTTGCAAGCTTACTGTCGGGAGTAAGCTGCGTACCCGTCAATTTATACATAATTGCGGCATGCCTGCCCTCATCCTTTGCGGCGTCGAGAAACGCTTCACGCAGTTTGTCGCTTTTTGTAAGCTGCGCAAGCTTCTTATACATTTCAACTGCATCAAGCTCGCCCTGCTGAAAGCCTATGAACGCTTTCATTTCGTTGTCAGTCATAATATCAGCTCCTTTGACACAGCATATTTTACGCTTTTAATCAACATTTGTCAATCATATTTGTTTGACACAAACATAGTTTATATGCTATTATTCTGTCTGTAAAGAGGTGATTTCTATTAAGGAATTATTTGTACGCACAGAGATGCTTTTCGGTGAAGAGGCTATGAAAAAATTTGCTTCCTCCCGTGTTGCCGTTTTCGGTATAGGCGGTGTCGGCGGACATGCTGCCGAGGCTCTTGTCCGCTCGGGAATAGGCAATATTGAGCTTATTGACGCTGACACGGTTTGTCAAAGCAATATAAACCGTCAGCTTTTTGCCACAACAAAAAACATAGGCAGGCTTAAAACAGAGGCGGCAAAGGAAAGGCTGCTTGAAATAAACCCGGATATTAAAATTACGGTAAAAAGTATTTTTTACCTGCCCGAAAACGCAGATGAGTTTGATTTTACTCAGTATGACTATATAATTGATGCAGTTGACACGGTTGCGGCAAAGCTAAGCCTTGCTCAAAAATCCCAGCTTGCAGGTACGCCGATTATAAGCTCAATGGGCGCAGGCAACAAGCTTGACCCTACTTTGTTTGAGGTTGCAGATATTTACAAGACCTCTGTATGCCCTCTCGCAAAGGTTATGAGGACCGAATGCAGAAAAAGAGGCATTAAAAAGCTTAAATGCGTTTATTCAAAGGAAATACCGATAAAGCCGAAGGAGGTTTTCAGCGAAGAAAAAAGCACACGCAGACAAACTCCGGGCAGTGTGGCATTTGTACCGAGCGTGGCAGGGCTTATAATAGCAGGCGAAGTTCTTAAGGATTTAGCAAAGCAATAAAAAAGCTGATAAAAATTCAAGCAAAAAAACAAAGGCACTCTGACGAGTGCCTTTAATATTATATGTAAGAAATCAATTCTTAGTCTTCATTCTTTTTCTTCATTACTACTGCAACTGCTGCAGAAGCTACAAGGATAGCTGCTACTGAACCGATAACGGGTGTGTTACCTGTCTTGGGAGGATTGATTGAATTGCCGCCCTTGTTGTCAGCTGCCTTTGTTGTTGCAGGAGCTGTTGTAGCAGGAGCTGTAGTTGTTGTAGCGTCGTCAGCTGCCTTTTCAGCGATTGTGATAGGAGCAACTGTCATACCGGGAGCTATGTCGTTGTCAGAAGCGTCAAGTACTTCATTAAGGGCAGCTGTGATTTCAGCATTAGCCTTCTTAACCTTGAACTTAGCTGTGAAAAGTGTGCCTGCCTCTGCAGGATCGGTTTTAGCGGATGCTACATGAATTGAACCTGCTCCTGCGGTTTCAGTGTTAAGCTCTGTAACCATAAGGTCAGTAGCTACTGCAGAATCCTTAACATACTCAAGGTACTCTGTGTCATAGTTAACAAGAGCGTCAACGCCTGTAAGACCCTCGCTTACATTAAAGCTGATTGTAATAACATCGCCTACTGCTGCCTCTGTTGCAGAGGGAACCATCTCAATTTTTGCTTCGTCTGCTGCGAAAGCAGGAATGCAAGCAAATGCAACAAGAAGAACTGCTACAAGAACTGAAAGAATCTTTTTCATACTTTTTTACCGCCTTTTACTGCCGTTTTCACGGCTGAATTTGAAATTATTAAAGCGGGGCATAATACTGCCCTATGCTATTAAGTAAATAATACTATAATTTGAAACAGTTGTCAATAAGAAATTATGTCATTTGAATAAATTTTTTTGTCTGTTTTCAAGCAAAAGATTTGTTATTTATATGCCCGTTTCTTTTTCTTCTTTCTTTTTCTTCAAAATGATATAAACTATTGCGGCGGCGGAAGCAAGAGCCGCAACTATTGCAACTACAAGAGGAATAATTGATTTCTTTTCGGCTGCGCCTACTGTCATAGCGTCTGTATTTTCGCTTACAGCTTCGGTTGCATTTGCAGCAATCTCGGGAACGGTGTTTTCCGTCTGTGCGGCGACCTGAGTTGTGACGGCAGGTGTGCTGTTCGCTGTTGTATTTGCATTTGTCTGCGCATTGCTGTTTGCCGCCGCTGCGCCTTGATTTGACTGCGCAGGCTGCTGACTGCTGTTCTGACTGTTATTCTGCTGATTGTTCTGTGCTGCAGGAGCCTGTGTCACGGGAGCAGCTGCCTTTGTTGTTGCAGGTGCAGTTGTTACAGGCGTAATCGAGGTGTTACTGCTGACTTTGCCGCTTGAGCTGATGGTAAGAACGGGTGCTACTACCTGTGAATAATGGTCATCATCATTACTGTCGAGAAATTCTATAATATCAGTAGTGATTTTTGTATTTAATTTATTAACCTTGAATTTAACGGTGCAAAGACTTATAGCTTCGTTAACAGCCTTACCCGCAGAAGCAATGCCTATTTTTCCCGTATGGCCTGTGCCTATTTCGGTTAATATCTTACTGGTTTTGGTAGCTTCAATTATTTCAAGGCTGTTTGCATCGTAAAACACTTCAATATGACCGCCTGCAAAGCCTTGGCTGACATAAACATCTACCGTAATCGTATCCCCTGCCTTAACCTTTGTTTTGTCTGCGGTCAGGGCACATTCATAGCTTGCCGCAAAGGCAGGAATTACACACAATACTGCAAAAAGCATTGCAAGTGTTACTGACATTATTTTTTTCATATTTATCACCCTACATATAAATTTTATATTTCAATATCCATATTCGGCTCTACAAGAATTGTATTGTAAATATGGTAAATTACATAACCCGGTCTTGCGCCGTTAGGCTTTTTGATGTTTTTGACAAGCGTGTAATCAACGGGGATTTTCTTTGCTTCGCCCGACGAAGAAAAACGGGCGGCTATTCTTGCAGCCTCAAGTATGGCTGTGTCCGTAATTTCACGGTTGTCCGAAACGATTATAGTGTGCGAGCCTGCAAAGGATTGCGTGTGCAGCCACATATCGTAATTCTTTGCTGTTTTGAAGGTAAGCTTATCGTTTTGCGTATTGTTTCTGCCGACAAGCACCTTAAAGCCGTCCGAGGTGGTAAATTCATAAGGCGGAAGAGATTTGGGAAGCTTAATCTTGTCCTTACCCCTTTTTCTTATGTAACCGCCCGAGATAAGCTCCTGACGAATTTCGGCTATTTGCGCCTCTGAGTCTGCACGGCTTAAAGCGTCAAGCACGGAGTCGATATAAACAAGCTCTTCCTCGCCGTCTTTTATTAAACCGTCAAGCAGTTTTTCGGCTGTAACAGCCTTTTTGTAATCTTTATAATACTTCTGCGAATTCTGCACGGGAGTAAGGGCAGGAATGGCAGGTATTCTTATTATTTTGCCGCCGTCATAATAGTTTTCAAGGTCATAATATGCGGCGCCCTTTTCGAGCTTATAAAGATTTGAGCTGATAAGCTCCGCATTTATACGGAGTGCCTCCTTGTCAGCGCATTTTTCAAGCTGTACTCTCTGAAGATTGACCTTTTTTGAAATTCTTTCCTTTGCATTGTTCAGAAGCTTGAGCATATCCCCTGCTCTGCGCTTGATGCGCATATCCCTGTCCTTTTCAAAGCAGAAGAAGTCGAGAAGCTCAGAAAAGCTTTCGTATTTTTTTATTTCAAGAGTATTTCCGTACTGCTTAATGTCAAAGAATGTAAAATCAAGCGGTTTGCCGTCGGCGTCAAAGACAATCTGCGGTGAAATGTCGCCCGAAACCGCCTTGCTTCTGATTTCGTCAAGCTTCTGCGCAAGCCTTTCCTTATCAAGTACAGTAAGCAGTCCCGTTTCAATATCGTCGCCTGCCACGGAATATGCAATTTCACGGCAGACTATGGGCGACACGCCGAGGACTGTGCCGAGGATTGCCGAGGACAGCCTTTGATTTTTGTTTTCGGCTATCAGCGGTACAATGTCCACGCCCGAAGTTTCAAATAAATTCACTTTATTCTGCGAAGGCGGTAACAGATATTTTCCTCCGGGTAAAATCTCACGGTAAGTGGATTTTGTTTCGTCAACTCTTTTAACGGCGTCGATTATAATATCATTTTCATCCGTCAGCACAATATTACTGCGCTGAGCCATAATTTCTATGTAAAGCTTCAAAAGCTGTTTGTCGCCTATTTCATTGGTTGCGTCAAAATGCAGTTCAAGCACTCTGTCGCAGGAAACCTGAGTTATGCTTTTAAGAGTTGCGCCTGTAAGCCTTTTGCGGAAAAGCATACACAGCATCGGCGGCTGTGCAGGGTTTTCGGGATTGTACGAGGTCAGGTGAATTCTCGGTGAAATTGCCTGCGCCGACATATAAAGACGGTATGCCCCTGCCCTTGTGCGAAGCACAAAAACAAGCTCGCATTTTGAAGGCTGATATATTTTTTCAACCTTCGAGCCTATTATATATTGGCTTATTTCTTTATTTATCAAGCCTAATGTAATTCCGTCTAATGCCATATAATCCTCAGATGTGCTTCATAGGCGAAGCTTCGTTTGCAATGTAGAATTTCACCTCGGGAAATTCCTTTTCAAGCCTTTCTGCCAACGGTCTGACAGCAATAATTTCGGTTTCAAAATGCCCTGCGCAGACAAGCGGCAAGCCGTTTTCGGCGGCGTTGATAAATGCGTGATGCCTGTCCTCGCCCGTAAAGAAAACATCTGCGCCCTCGTCCATAGCGTCATACATAAAGTCAGTACCCGAGCCTGCAACCACCGCAACGGTTTTTATCGGTTTATTTTCTAACGAATAAGTTATATCGGTGTCAAAAACATCCTTTGCCTTTTCGGCAAGCTCCATAACGGTTTTGCAGTCTGTTTCGCCGAGAGTAAAGGGAACGCTTTTTGCTTTTCTTATATTTTTAAGTCCGAGAGCCTGTGCGCAGATGTCGCTTACTCCGCCCTCGGCAAAATCGTAACAGGTGTGAGCGGAAATTACGGCTATGCCTTTTTTTGCGCACTTATATGCAAGGCAGTTGTCAGAAAGGCTTTTAAGCCCTCCCATAAACACGGGATGATGCGAAACTATAAGGTCGCAGCCTATATTTTCAGCCTGATTTAATGTTGCACTTGTTATGTCAAGACAGACAAGTATCTTATTTACCTCTTTGTCGCTTTCGCCGACAAGAAAGCCGCTGTTGTCCCACTCCTCCTGCGAAGAGAAGGGAGCAAAGCTGTCTATGTAATTATAAATATCAATTACTCTTGGCATTTTCAATGCTCCTCAAAGCTTCAAGTGAAGTCATATCACCCGAGCCTTCGTATTTTTTGGTAAGAGCTTTAATCACCTTATTGCAAAAGGCAATATCACTCTCTTTTTTACTGCCTGCAAGCATACCCGTATAATACCAGTAAGCAGGCTTCTCTTCGGTTTTACCCGAATACCTTGCAGAAATTACAAGATAAACCCGTTTGCCCTCTAAAGCCGTCTGCTCATCTGTTATCTCAAATCCGTTTTCGTTCAGCGCCCGTCTGACATCTTCAAAATGCGTCATAGGCTGTAATACAAGGCGGTATTTTGAATTCTTAAGCCAAGCCGTAGTATTGAGCATTTCAGCTATCATAAGCCCGCCCATACCTGCGACGGCTATTTCTTCGGCTTCGTCGGGCTTAATATTTTTAAATCCGTCCGAAAGGCGCAATTCAATTTTACCCGTAAGATTTTCGTCGGCTACGGTCCTTTCTGCGTTGAGTAAGGGATTTGGGTTTATGTCAGACGCAATCGCCCTTTTTGCAATGCCGTTTTCAATAAGATATGCAGGCAGATATGCGTGGTCTGTGCCTATGTCAAGAAAGCAGTCGCAATTCCCAACCGCCTGCGCCACGCATAAAAGTCTTGGTGTAAGTTTAATCATAGCTTTAAAAAATGCAGGGCAAAAGCTCTGCCCTGCAAAAGTGATTATTTGCTTGCAAGGAATTCGTTAATCTTGTTAACAAGCGCATCAGCGTCAACGCCGTGAACAGCGCAAGCCTCTTCAACGGTTTCGCCTCTTGAAGCAGGACAGCCTAAGCAATGCATACCCATTTCAAGAAAGAACGGTACGGTTTCTCTGTTCTCGTCAAGAATATCGCCGATTGTCATATCTTTTGTAATTGAAGTCATAATAAATTACCTCCGTAAAATTAAATATTTATATATACTTGAAATTATTATTCATCAATTTCAGGCATAATATTTGTTTCGTTAATAATGTAGTCGGGTCTGTTTTTGACCTCCATATACATTCTTGCAATGTACTCGCCCGTTATGCCAAGCGATATAAGCACAAGCCCGCCGATAATGAGAATTGCGCATATAAGCGAGGGGTAGCCGTTGACATCGGGTCCGAAAATAAGCGTTTTTACTATGGTGTAGAGAGCATATAAAAAACCGATAAGACTTGTAAATGTACCCACTATAAGCGAAAGCTTCAGGGGTGCTGTTGAAAAGCCTATAATGCCGTCAGCCGCATATGTGAAAAGCTTCCAGAACGACCACTTTGTAGTGCCTGCAACTCTTTTCTGATTTTCATGCTCAAACCATTTTGTTTTAAAGCCTACCCAGCTGAAAATGCCCTTTGAAAAGCGGTTGTACTCGGGCATTGAGATTATGGCGTTTACAACCTTACGGTTCATAATACGGAAATCCTGCGCACCCTCTTCAATCTGTGCGTCGGAAATACGGTTTATAAGCTTATAAAATGCTCTTGAAAATGCGCTTTTAAGCTTTGCCTCGCCGCTTCTGTCAACTCTGCGTGCGGCGGCAATGTCATAGCCTTCATCCGCAACAGCTTTGAGCATTTCGGGAATAAGCTCGGGCGAATGCTGTAAGTCAGCGTCAATGATGCCTACAAAATCAGCCCTTGACATTTTAAGACCTGCAAGCATTGCAGCTTCCTTACCGAAATTACGGGAAAAGGAAATGTATTTTACAGAGCTGTCCTTTTCGGCAATGCTTTTTATTGCCTCAAGCGTTGAATCCCTGCTGCCGTCATCTACAAAAATAAGCGAAGCAGCCACGCCCGAAAGATTTGCAAACACTTTGCTTACAGCCTCGTAAAAAGCAGGCAGAGCCTCGCTCTCATTGTAACATGGAACTATAAATTCAAGTGTGTTCAAGGCTATGCCCCCTTTACTTTATTCTGAAATATTATTATACAATTAAACGGCATTAAACGCAAGAGCTTTTATATGAATGTTAAAAATTTACACAACATTCATAATTCCAATCAATCCTCAATACCGAACAGAATTTTGTCAACAGCCTTTGCGCTGTCCTCAACAAGCTGTGCGCAGGGGCGTTTTTGGTAAAATTCGTCTGTTCTGTGCTCGGGAGTCGGCGGCGTAGACGCTGTCGGGGAAAGTCCGAGCAGCTCACGGCAGACTATTGACGGATTAAGCTTTTTAAACTCGTCAACTATCTGCTGTACCTTTTGGTATGTCAAAGCCTTTTTTTCGTGGTCGCTTCCGTCTGTTGCGCCGTAAAGCATGCCTGCTACCATGGAAGCGCCCGTAACCGTGCCGCAGACCTCACGCAGTCTGCCTACTCCGCCGCCAAGACCTGCTGACACCTTAAGTGCTGTTTCTTCATCCATATCAAACTCGTCGCAGAAGGCTGCGAAAACAGCCTGTGAGCAGTTGAAGCCCTGCTTAAAAAGTTCTGCTGCCCTGTCTGAATGTGCTGACATAATATCACCTCGCTGTTGTTATGTAGGTATAATACCACAAATGAGAAGTTTAATCAAATTTGAGTTTGGCGAGATGTAGGGGCGACCTTTGGTCGCCCACCAAGGTCTGTTGTAATTTATGCGGGCGATTCGTGAATCGCCCCTACGGTTACTTTGTTATACACAATAAATAATATAATGGTTGTAAGCGAAGCTTCCCAGCAATGCAACCGCAGGTTGCAATTCATGACCGTAAGGTCAATTCATGTATTTTTGCAATTCATGCAAAGCAAATTATGAATTGGCTTCGCCATAAATTGATTGCTTCGCAATCATGAATTCTCGCTTCGCTCCGTGAATAGAATTGCTTTGCAATTCATTACCGACATCAATGACCTCGCCAAACTCCGAAAAAAAAAGACCTGAAAACAGGTCTTTCGGTTTATATATCATATTGCTTTTGACCGAATACATCACTGTATTCAAATTTTTCTTTTCTGCCGCCCGTATGCACATGGTAGCAATTCTGACCTAAAGAAAAGATTGGTCCGTCATGTTCCATACTGTCGGAATAGACATTGACTACCTCTATGTCCTGACCGTCAAAGAACTCATGAAAGCGGCGCAGCTTTTCAACGCTTCTGCAGTTTTTGCCCAGCAGCGTTCCCGTTTTAGGGTTATGGCGTGTGCAAATAAGGTATTCAAAGCCGAGCCTTTTCTGAATGTCCTCAAGCAAGAAGTCGGGGCTTGCGCTGATAACTGCGCACGGACGCTCCCTGTTTTCTGCACGGAACCAATCAAAAACATCTTTTTCGTGTTTGTCCCAGAATTTTTTGACATTCTTTTCAAGGTTAACAAACCTTACAACACAGAAAATATGTCTTTTAAAGGTTTCAAGCTTAACTATATGTAACAAAAGCAGAATTGCATCTATAAGATAATACGGCAACAGGAATATAAGATACGGATGTCTTACAAAGCAAAAGAGTATGAAAGAGGAGCCGCTGTCGAAGGGTACAACGGTTTTGTCGAAATCGTAAATATCTATTTTCATAATATCACCTCTTTAGTGCAACATTTTAACAGAAAGGAAAGCATTTATCAAGTCAAAATTTAAAAAGTTTTATATTATGTTTGACACTTGCTTATTATAAATAATTATGTTATAATTTTAGCCGATATTTTTGTATAAGGCGGTTAACATATGTTAGAATTAAATGAAGCTTTAAGCGGCATTTTGTCCGGCACACAGGATATTCTTAAACAAAACGGATTTGAGGCAGTAAAGCCCGAGGGCAATCCCGAGCTTCCCGTTTTTACCGACGGCGACCATTCATATATGGATTTCAGCGGCGAAAAGGGCAAAATCCGTATGGAGCTTTTCGGCAATCAGGCTTTGCTGTTTGTGGCTCAGGGAAACCCTGACGAAATAGAAGAAGATAATCTGACCAAAGCAAGCGTTAACTATTTCAATCTTGACGAATTTGACCAGAGAGATATTAAATCGCTTTGCAATGAATTCAACGACACTATTTCAGACAAATTCGGCTTCAGCAGTGCAACGGGCGCAAAGGCTAAAAAGATGCCTACCCCCGTTTCAAAGTCCGCCGCAAAATCTGGCTCACAGGCTTATGACGGCAATACGCTTGCAAACAGACTCAGCGCAATTTACCCTGAGCTTAAAGCCCCCTATAAAGAGAATTTTGAAAAGTACGGTGAGTTTTTACCCGAGGAGTTTTTTGAAAACTACGGCGCTCAGCCCGTTATAAACACTATTAAAAACGGCAGCGACCAGGAAGTAAAAAGGCTTTTTAAAATTCTTAACGATATTTACGAAAACGGCTCAACAGATACACAGGGACTTATAGGCGTTACAATTCTCGGCAAAATGAACAATGAAGAGCAGCTTTGCAAAAGAGCCGAGGAATATATGTGCGACGATATGAGAGAAATCGTACTGCTTATAAATAAATTCCTCGCTTCGTCAAAGGGCGCAAAGGCTAAGGAGAAAATGAAAAATCCTCCCCCGTACAAACCGAAGAAGGAAAAGAAGCCGGGCATGCTTTCACAGATGATGGCAGCAGGCGGCGCACAAAACGGCGGAATTCCTCCGATGTAATCAAAAGCAAAAATATAACCGCAGCGATTGCTGCGGTTTTTATTTTTGTTTAAACTCCTAAAATAAGACCTGCTACCTTAAAATAAACTACAAGTGAAATTGCGTCAACTATTGTAGTAATGAACGGACTTGCCATTACCGCAGGGTCAAAGCCTACCCTCTTTGCAAGTATGGGAAGCGTGGAGCCTACAAACTTTGCGCATATAATTGTAATTATCATTGTTGCGCAAACGGTAAGCGATACCATAAGTCCTACCTTGTCAAACAGCATAAGCTTTATAAAGTTTGCCACTGCAAGCGTTATGCCGCAAAGAAAGGCAACTCTGAATTCCTTCCAGATAACCTTAAAGACATCCCTGTACTCAATGTCGCCCAAAGACAGACCACGGATAATTGTTACCGAAGCCTGACCGCCGCAGTTGCCGCCCGTGTCCATAAGCATGGGTATAAATGAAGTCAGGACAATCTGCGCCTGCAATGCGCTTTCAAAGCTCTGAATAATTTTACCCGTGAATGTGGCGGAAACCATAAGCAACAGCAGCCACGGGAAGCGAGCCTTCCATGTGTCGAACACGCTCATTTTAAGATAAGGCTTATCTGTAGGCGTGATAGCCGCCATCTTTTCGATATCCTCAGTGTTTTCGTCCTGCAAAACATCCATAGCGTCGTCGAAGGTTACAATTCCGACAAGACGCTGTTCCTGGTCCACAACGGGTAAAGCGAGCATATCGTATTTCCGGAATTTGTCGGCAACAACCTCTTTGTCCTCCAAGGTGTTTACTGAAATAACATTTGTTTCCATTATTTCAAACATCTTTTTGGTGCTGTCTGCCAGAAGCAAATCCTTAACGGTTACAAGACCTAAAAGCTTGCGGTTTTCGTCTGTTACATAGCAGACATAAATTGTTTCCTTGTCGACGCCCGTTCGGCGTATTCTTGTAAAGGCGTCGTCAACCGTCATATACTTTTTAAGGTCAACATATTCAATTGTCATAATACTGCCTGCGGAGTCCTCGGGGTATTTGAGAATTTCATTTATGCTTTTTCTGACCTCGGGGTCTGTGTGCATAAGAATTCTCTTTACAACCGTTGCAGGCATCTCTTCAATTATGTCAACAGCATCGTCGACATAAAGCTCGTCAAGCACCTCACGAAGCTCACGGTCGCTGAAGGCTTTAATAAGTATCTCCTGTGCGTCGGAGTCCATATTAACAAACACCTCGGCGGCAAGCTCCTTGGGTAAAATTCTGTAAATTAACGGAAGCTTCTCCTCGGGTACTTCCATAAGAATTGCGGCTATATCAGCCTCGTTCATTTCCGACAGCATTTCCTTAAGCTGCTGATATTTTTTTTGTTCCAGAAGCTCAAGTATCTGTTCGCTGAGTTCAAAAATTTCTTCGTTCATATGTTTCCCTCCAAACAAATAAAAGAATAGTCAGGGAAGGAAAGCACAAACAGGTTACAAAACAGCAACGCTCAAAGCGTGCGTTTTAAAGTGCGTACTTCGTGGTACTGTGTCTGTGCTTTTCACGCCTGATGCGTCCATCTGTTTTCACCTCTCATTTTACTAAAATAAATAACTCATACCGCAACGAAATAACGGTATGAGTTACCAACAGACTGTTATTTCGTTCAAGCTTTAGCTTCAAGGGGCAATGAAACTGCATTAGTTTACACCTTGCTTTCGATGTAAACTGCTGACCTGTTTACGGTGTCTCCACCTTTCACGGCAGCAGTCCTGAGCCAAAACGAGTCAAATGCGAATCGACAAAACGCAATATTAAAGCGAATTCTGCCGTTTTCAATCTCGTTTGGCTGTATCCCCGAGGGAGCCTTACCTACCGATATAAAATTGTGTTAATATTATGTATTTATATTTGCTGTTTGTCAATAGCTTTTAAAAATTTTATGCTTCACTGACAAGCTCTGCGGCTCTTTCGTCGGCATCTCTGTTAACGGTATCCTTTTCACGCACTGCGCTTACAGCGTCGCTGAAAATCTTGCCTGCGCCCTCAAAATTGGAATTCCAGACCTTTCTTGTCTCCTCGTCAAGTCCTCTGAAGGCTTTAACCATTCCTCTTACTGATGAACCGAGATTTCTTGCAAAGTTTGTAAGGTTAACCTGCCCTACGCCCTCAACAATAGTTTCCATTACCTTGTCGAAAACAACGCTCTGATTATCAGAAAGGCTGAAAATCATTTTTCTGAGTCCTATATCGGTAACCTTTGCCATAAAGTACAAATCCTCTTTTGTTGCAAAGCTTGCGCCGTTTGTTTTCCATGTATACGGGGCGTGCTGAAGCATGCCAAAGAAATGAGTGCTTTTTACTATCTGATAATCGTCATCATGAGCCATAAGCATACCGATAATTGAATTACTCGGTACGAAATGACGGTAATTCGGCAAAAGCTCACGGTATGCCTGAGAGTTAAGGTATCTGTAATCGTGGAAGCCGGGTCCGTCATTGTTATAAAGACGGGCAATTCTTTTTCTTACAGTCTTGTTGCAGTTAAGTGCGCTGTAAAGAGCCACATTGCCGCCCTTTGAGTGACCGCAGATAATAATGTCGCCCTTGTAAGCTTTAGCTATATTGTTGAGGTATTCAACACCGAGCTTATGCGAAGGAACAACAATTCTGGTATAAATGTCAAAGTCCTCTTTCCAGCCGACAAAGGTGTCATCTGTGCCTCTGTATACAACTACAAGAGTATTGTCGGGAAGTATAAAGGTAACAGCCGCAAACTGAATTGCAGGGTTGAAGTTGAATACGGTTTTGCAGGCTACCATCTTCATATCACGGTAACGGGCTGAATTTGCCATAGCCATCATTTTAACGCTTATGGACTTGGGCAAAACAAGACCCGCCGCTACATGCTTATAGCCGTTATATGCAAAAACTCTGTCGCAAGCCTCCTTGAAAGAAACAGGCTCTCTGTCATAGCGGTCATAGATTACCTTTTCAAACGGCATATAGAAAATTTCGCACAAAAGCAGATTATCCACATCGCAGAAAGGTAATTCCTCAAAGGTTTTTCCGCCGTACTGTTTAACAAAATCTATTGATGTTGACATAAATAAATCCCCCTAATTTATAAAGTACAACCCTTATTTCTCTGCCTTATTTTCCTTTTCGGGCGCAACAATCTCTTTAATGCTTGTTGCAAGACCTGCAAGAGACTGAATTTCAGACGGAATAATAATCTTGGTGGACTGTCCGTCTGCCGCCTTTGCGAAGGCTTCAAGGCTCTTGATGGCGATAACAGCGTCGCCCGGCTTTGCTTCGTTTATAAGCTTGATAGCCTCTGCATTTGCCTGCTGAACAACTCTGATAGCCTCAGCTTCACCCTCTGCCTCACGGATTTTAGCCTCTTTTACAGCCTCTGCACGGAGAATTGCAGCCTGCTTTTCAGCCTCAGCGTTAAGAATCTGAGATTCCTTATGACCTTCGGCAACAAGAATACGGCTTGCCTTTTCGCCCTCAGCGGTAAGAATTGACTCACGGCGCTGACGCTCTGCCTTCATCTGCTTTTCCATTGCGTCCTGAATTTCACGGGGCGGTATAATATTCTTAAGCTCAACACGGTTAACCTTAATACCCCACGGGTCAGTAGCCTCGTCAAGTATAACTCTGATTTTTGCATTGATTGTATCACGGGAGGTAAGCGTTGCGTCAAGCTCAAGCTCACCTATGATATTACGAAGCGTTGTAGCTGTAAGATTTTCAATAGCTGAAATCGGATTTTCAACGCCGTAGGTATAAAGCTTCGGGTCTGTAATCTGGAAGAAAACAACCGTATCAATCTGCATTGTAACATTATCCTTAGTGATAACGGGCTGCGGCGCAAAGTCAACAACCTGCTCTTTTAAGGATACAATCTTTGCCACTCTTTCAAAGAACGGCACCTTAATGTGAAAACCTGTCTGCCAGGTGTCAAGATATGCTCCCAAGCGCTCAACAACATAAGCTTTTGACTGGGGTACAATCTTGATGTTTGCTGCAACAACCAAAAGTGCTACAAAAATGATTCCTCCGATAACATACGGCATAATATTACTCCCTTTCTTGTTTAACTATGAGCTTAACGCCCTCAATTTTTAAAACAGTAACCTTTGTCCCTTCGGCAATTATTTCGTCATTTTCGCTTCTTGCCGTCCAGACATTACCGTTTACCTTAACCTGTCCTTTTGCGTTGACATTGTCAATCGCTTCAACAACTACGGCTGTTTCGCCGATGCATCTGTCTGCATTTGTTGACTGTATTTTAGAGGCAGTAAATTTTTTTACAAGCGGTCTTGTTGCTATAAAGCATATAATTGAAACCGCTAAAAAAACTACAAACTGTACTGTTACGCCTGCGCCGAGCAAATCTGCTATAAGCGCTGCCAATGCGCCTGCCGCAAACCAGACGGAAACAAGCTGCACAGTAACCGCTTCAACCGCTGCAAACAGAATCAAAGCTACAACCCAGATTACTACCGAGTGCTGTGTGAAGAATTCCATAATCCGTACCTCCTTTAGTATAAATGAAGCCGTCAACACAGTTGACTAATGAAGACAGCCTTACGGCTTAATGAAGTCGCTGACTTTGTCAGCTAATGAAGAAATTTGTATTATTTCATATTATTGCTTTTGGCAGTGTTTATTGATGAAATAAGCATTACTCTTATGCTTGTGCAAGCTTTATTCAACTTATCATATTCAGCTTTTGAAATATAATTTGTTTTCAACAGCAGTTCAAGCCAATAATCAGTTTCATTTGCTTCTTTAAGTGCAATTTGCAATTTGGAAATAAAATCCGGAATACCGTGGGCATATTGCGCCTCTCGAATATTTGCACCGATAGATGTTCCGCTTCTTCCTATCTGATTAGATACAATAAATTCCCGTTCTGCATTTAATCTCTTAGCCAGTTTAAGTATTTCAACAGCAAAATCCATTGATTGAACAGATAATTCGTCTTTTTTCATCATGCTTTTTCAAAACTATTTAACTCTTTGGACACTTCATTAGCGAAGCGTCTTCATTTCTTCATTAACGAAGTGTCTTCATTAGCGAAGCAACTTCATTTTAGTATATGGTACGCTTGGTCGGAGTCGAACCGGCGGCCTTCAGAGTCGGAGTCTGACGCTCTATCCAACTGAGCTACAAGCGCTTATTATCATACATTAAAGCGGAAGAGAACTATGTCGCCGTCCTGCATAATATAATCCTTGCCCTCAGAGCGTATTTTTCCGTTTTCCTTTGCCGCCTGCATACTGCCAAGCTGCATAAGCTCGTCAAAGGACACTATTTCCGCCCTTATAAAGCCTCTCTCAATATCAGAGTGAATTTTGCCTGCAGCTTTAGGCGCCTTTGTGCCCTTTTTGATGGTCCATGCTCTAACCTCAGGCTTGCCTGCGGTTAAGAAGGACATAAGACCGAGCAAATCGTAAGAGCGCTGAATAAGCACATCAAGACCGCCCTTTTCAACGCCTATATCGCTTAAGAACATCTCTTTTTCTTCTTTGGAAAGCGAAGCTATTTCTGCTTCAAGCTCAGCGCAGATAGGAAGCACCTGTGCGCCCTCTTTGGCTGCAAGTGCCTTTACGGCATTATATCTTACATTTGTTTCTATATTATTTTTAAAATCGTCCTCGCTCATATTGCAGGCATAGATAACGGGTTTTGCGGAAAGCAGCCCTATACTGTCAAGTATGTCCTTTTCTTCCTCGTCACATTCAACGGCTCTTGCATTTATTCCGTTTTCAAGTGCGTCTTTAAGTCTTAAAAGGAAATCAACTTCCTTCTGAAGCGATTTGTCGCCCTTCAAAGCCTTCTGACTTTTGTCAAGGCGTCTGTTGAGAATATCAGCGTCTGAGAGTAATAATTCAAGATTGATGGTTTCAATATCACGGATAGGGTCAATAGAGCCTTCAACATGAATTATATCGTCATTGTCAAAGCAGCGCACAACATGGACTATTGCGTCAACCTCTCTTATGTGAGAAAGGAATTTGTTACCAAGACCCTCACCCTTTGAAGCGCCCTTTACAAGACCTGCTATATCGACGAATTCTATTGAAGCGGGCGTTACCTTGTCGGGATTATACATCTCGGCTAATTTGTCAAGTCTGTAATCGGGTACATCAACAACGCCGACATTCGGCTCAATGGTGCAGAATGCGTAGTTTGCAGACTGTGCGCCTGCGTTTGTAATTGCGTTAAAAAGTGTGCTTTTACCGACATTAGGTAAGCCTACAATGCCTAATTTCATTTATTTCATTCCTTTGTTTTTCTTAAATAAATATTATAGTACATTTACGCCGTATTTTCAATATATTTTAATCAAAATTTATAAAAGCAGAAGGTGTGCAAATGGTTGTATTAATAAATTTGAGTTTGCAGGGGTAATTGATTTTGGGATTTTACGGCGTATATCTACCGCTCCCTCCCCGAGGGAGCTGCCGAACGCAAGTGAGGCTGAAGGAGTTTTTTGTTGATTTAATTACTCCCCC
>ONBD01000044.1 GCA_900315985.1 uncultured Eubacteriales bacterium
TTTTCTGTGTCGCCCTGCATTACGCCGACAAGTATCATATAGCCCTCGCCGATGCTTCCGACTGTTTTGCCGTCAACATCAACCTTTGCATATTTAACTCTCTGAATAACTGCTTTCATAGTTTTAATCCTTTATTTTAATAGCCCTGCCGCTCAACAGACAGAACGCCGTCAATTTTTTCAATCCGCTGTATAACATTTCTGAGATGCTCTACATTTGAAACGGTGATGCTCATATAAAGCATTGACCTGCCGTCTTTTGCCTCATGGGAGGATATGTCGTTTATATTAACCCTCATAGCTGCAAGCTGCATTGAAATGTCTGCCATAAGACCGATTCGTGAAAGTGCGGTAATCTGCAGTGCGGCTCTGAAATCCTCTTTAAGAGTTTCGTTCCAGCTGACTTTTACCCACCTCTCAGGCTCGGATGCCTGAGCAATTACCTTGGGTACATTTACGCAATCCCTCTTATGAATTGAAACGCCGTGCCCACGGGTTATAAAGCCGATTATTCTGTCGCCCGGCAGAGGATTACAGCACTTTGAAAACTTGACAAGCATATCGTCAATGCCCTCAACCGTAACGGACTGCTTGCCCGTACTGCGGCGAACCTCAACTGTTTTAACGCCGGAGGTTTCCTCATGCTTTTTGTAATTTTTGTTGTACTCGTCCTTTATATACGGCAAAAGTCTTATAACCGAAACTCCGCCGTAGCCTATTGTGGCATACAAATCCTCAACGCTTGCGCAATGCTGATGGTGCGCAAGGTTTTCAATGAATTTGTCATACTCCTCGTCGGTAAGGCGAATGAAGTTCTTTTTGAATTCCCTTTCAATTTCAGCCTTGCCCTCGGCAATATTTTCATCTCTGCGCTCATTTTTGAACCATGAACGGATTTTAGTTCTTGCCGAGCTTGTTTTTGCTATATTCAGCCAATCCCTCGACGGTCCCTTGCCGGGTTGCGAAGAGGTCAGAATTTCAACAATCTCGCCTGTTTTAACCTTGTAGTCAATAGGCACAATTCTGCCGTCGACCTTTGCGCCGACCATCTTGTTGCCTACTGCGGTATGAATTGCATATGCAAAGTCAATAACGGTTGCGCCTGCAGGTACATTTATAACATCGCCTTTAGGCGTGAAAACAAAGGTGTCCTCGGGTACAAGGTCGGATTTTATTGCAGAAACAATTTCTCTTACATCGCCCGACTCCTGCTGTTCTTCAAGCAACTGTCTTACCCACGCAAGGCGCTCGTCCATATTCATATTGCCCTTGCCTGAAATGCCGAGCTTGTATTTCCAGTGCGCCGCAACACCGTACTCAGCTGTACGATGCATTTCCTTTGTTCTTATCTGCACCTCAAAGGGTATGCCCTCTTTGCCTATGACGGTTGTGTGCAAAGACTGGTACATATTCTTTTTAGGTGTCGAAATATAGTCCTTGAACCTGCCGGGCAAAGGCTTATACATATCGTGTATAAGTCCGAGGCAGTTATAGCACTCTGCTACGGTGTCGACTATAATTCTTACAGCGTAAATGTCATAAATCTCATCAAAAGCCTTGCCCTGCATATACATTTTACGGTAAATGCCGTGTACGCTCTTGATACGGGCGTCAATTCTCGGGTTTTCAACTATTTCGACTACTCTGTCCTGAATTTTCTTTTTTGTACTCTCTAAAAACTCAACCCTTGACTCGCCTGTTTCGGAAAGCTTTTTCGAGATGTCATCATAGGCTATGGGGTCAAGAAAATGTATAGCTAAATCCTCAAGCTCCTCTTTAGCGGTACGGATACCTAAACGGTGAGCAAGAGGCGCATAGATTTCGAGTGTTTCCAGAGCTATGTCACGGCGTTTCTGCGGCGCCATAAAGTCAAGCGTACGCATATTGTGAAGTCTGTCTGCAAGCTTGATGATAATAACCCTTATGTCGTGCGACATGGCAAGCAGCATTTTTCTTATATTCTCTGCCTGCTGTTCCTCTTTGGTTGAAAGCGGAACTCTGCCCAGCTTTGTAACGCCGTCAACAAGGTTTGCAACCTCTTCGCCGAAATTCTTTTTAAGGTCGTCAAGCGTAATGTCGGTGTCCTCAACCGTGTCATGCAGTAAAGCCGCCTGAATTGAAGGCGAGTCCATACCGAGATTTAGAAGTATGTCGGCAACCGCAAGCGGATGTATAATATATGGCTGACCCGAATAGCGAAGCTGAGCCTTGTGAGCGTCGGCAGCTACCGAATATGCCTTTTTTACAGCCTTGATTTCTTCGGCTGACAAAAGCTTTTTACTTTTTTCAATAAGCTCGTCAAAAAGCTCTTTAGGAGTTTTTTCGGCTTCGTTTGTCATAATTACACCTGCCTTCCTTCAAGCCGTCTTAAAATGGCGGCGTTGTTCAAATCTACCTTCTGCGGCTCCTGTGAGAGCGTATATGTTACCCCGTCCTTTTCAATAAGTCCAAGCTCACACATAGCCTCGAGCGTTACAAGGGCCTTGCCTGCAAACTGATACGGGCAGTGCGCCTCGTGGCAGAATGCCTCCATATCGCCCGTAAAGCTCTTTTTAGCCTCAAAAAATCTGTATACACTTGCGAAAAACGCTCTGTCGGGAGTTAAAAGCTTTAATTCTTTTTCATTAAGCCTTGAGCCGCTTTTTAGCTTCTCATAAACTCTTACGGAGGACTCGCAGTAATAATAATCAAAATCGGAAAATCTTATATCGATTATATGCACGGAGGGCTTGATTTCGCCCTTGAATTCATTTCTTTCAACCTTGAAAGCCACATCAACCGTGTCGCCCGATTTATATTGGAATTGCGCCGCCGTGGTTGAAAAGAGCATAGCCGTAAATTCGCTGTCATCCTTTTGAAGCGTCAGTCTGAGATGCTTGCCCTCGCCTACCTCACGGATTGCCCTGAGCACCGCATTTTTAACCGTAAAGCACGGCTGCGGATTATTTGCGCCGAACGGCTCAAACATACCTAAAAGGGCCAATAATTCGGTTGAAATAACTGACGGCTTAATATTGAAATCAACAGAAATTGACGGAAACGGCATCTGCTTGTCGGCACAGTACTCGGTAAGCTTTTCCCTTAAAAGCGGAATGTCCTTTTGCTTTATGCCGAAGCCTGCGGCAAGTGTATGACCGCCGAAATGAGTAAGCATACCGCTGACGGAACTGAGCGCATCGTAAATGGAAAAGCCCTCAATACTGCGGCAGGAGCCTTTGCCGTCTTCCCCGTCGGTAGTTATAACTATGGCGGGTTTGCCGTACCTTGAAACAAGTCTTGACGCTACAATGCCTATTACGCCCTGATGCCAGCCCTCACCCGAAACAACTATTACGGGTGAGTACTTTACCTCGTCATTTGCCTCAATATACTCAATAGCCTTTTCTGCAATCTCAGCTTCGACGCTGTGCCTTTCCCTGTTTGCGTGTTCAAGCTCTGCGGCAAGCTTTTCGGCGTCCTGCCTGTCTGTGCAAAGCAAAAGCTTCATTGCAAGGGATGCGCTTGACATTCTGCCTGCGGCGTTGATTCTCGGCGCAAGGGAAAAAGAAACCTGCGAAGAGTTCAATATTTTGTCAGACACGCTCGCATACATTTTGAGTGCTTCCAGACCTGTTCTTGAACGCTTGTTTAAAAGCTCAACGCCTTTTTTGACAATTACACGGTTTTCGCCCGTGAGAGGTACGACATCAGCAAGCGTGCCGATAGCCGCAAGGTCTGCGTATTCGTTAAGAATTGTGTCGCTGTCACCCTCAAGCGCACACAGAAGTTTCAGCACAACGCCTACGCCTGCATAGTCTTCATACTCACATTCACAGTCAGCCCTGTGCGGATTGACAACGGCAACCGCCTCAGGCAGCTTGTCGCCGACCTTATGGTGATCGGTTATGACAACATCTATTCCAAGCTCATTAGCAAGGGCAGTTTCCTCAACCGCATTTATACCGTTGTCGACAGTTACTATAAGCTTGACACCCTGAGAATGAAATTCCCTTATACTGTCGCAGGAAATGCCGTAGCCCTCTGAAACTCTGTCGGGTATATAATAGCCTACATCGGCACCCTGCGAAACAAGGTAAAGATAAAGCGAAGCAGTAGATGTTACGCCGTCGGCATCATAGTCGCCGAAAATCATAATTCTTTCGTAATTGTCAACAGCGGCGCCTATTCTTTCAACCGCCTTGTCCATATCGGTTATTTCAAACGGGTCAACAAACAAATCCCTCTGAAACAGAAAATTTTCAATCTGCTCAGGCTCGGTAATTCTCCTTGCAGTAAGCAGCAAAGCAACAAAGGGGTTGAGTGAAAAGTCCTCAGCTATCTGCGCAGCTAAGTTTCTGTCATTGTGAGCAGTTATCCAATTTTTCTTGCTCATAGTGCTTCGCTCCCATAGTAAAATATCTTATAACCTTGATATTTTACCATTTTTCTTCAAATGTTTCAATATATTTATACAATTTATAGTGAATTTTTTATATTATTATTCAAAAAAACACAAAATGTTGTTTTTAAAATACGGCATTTTTCTTTTTTGGCATAAAAACAACGGAGCATTTGCAGAATGCTCCGTTGATATATCGTTAAAATAATAATTTTACGGCAAAAGATTAAACCCATCATTTATAACATCGGCAAGGGTTTTTGCGGTGGTTGTTGTGGTTGTGGGAGCAGGTCCCCAGACCTGAACATAAATCTCTTTGCCCTTCTGATATGTGCCGCCTGCTTTGGGAGTCAATGCAACAACCTCGTCGGGAGTATGGCTGCCGTCATTGTTCTTTTCAACCTTTTTGCAGACAAAACCCGCCTGAGTAAGCGTTTCAAGCGCTACCTGATAATCGGAGCCCGTAACATCAGGCAGAACAACATATTCAATTCCCTTGCTGACAACAAGCTTGATTTCCGAACCCTTTTCAACCTGAGAGCCGACCTTAAGATTCTGTGAAATAATAAAGCCTGACTCGACCGTGTCGGAATATTCATAGCTCGGTGTGAATTTGAAACGGGACTGCTGAACGGCGTCGCCCGTAATTCTTGAATAATTCTGTCCTTCAAAATCCGGCACCTCAATAAGTTCGGAAACGGGTGCTGCGGTTGTGGTTTCCTTGGGATTTTCCTTTATGTAGTTATAGCCGAAATAACCGCCCAACGCCAGAAGTCCTATGCCGAAAACTACTGCAAAGGCTATAATTGCCATTTTAATCTGCTGTTGCTTGTGCTGTTCTCTTACGGCAATTCTTTCAAGGCGTTTGCGCTCTAACAGTTCCTCGTCTGTGGTCTTTGACGGCTCAGGCTCCTTTACCTGATTTGACGCCATAGTGCTCGGCGAGCCCGAAAGCTCCTCACGAAGCTCATCTATGCTGTTTGTACGGTCTGCAGGCTCAATCATAATTGCATGTTCGAGCGCAGAAATAAGATAAGCGGGCAGGGTTTCGGCAAACTTGGGAGGAATCATCAGCTTGTCGTTGGTAATTCTTTCGTTTGCGTCAACCGGTGTACTGCCTATAAGCGCACGGTAAATTACGCCTGCCAGAGCATAGACATCAGTCCATGCGCCTGTGTCCTCAATGTAAGAATACTGCTCTACTGCGGCATAACCCGAATAAAGCTCTGCATTGAATTTTGTGTTATAGCAACGGGTTTCGTTTATCATAAAGCCCGTAAGCCTTAACCTGCCGTCTCTGCCGAGAACAAGAGTGCTCGGCGATATACCGAGGTGATAAACGCCCATTGAATGAAGCGCAGAAATTGTGGTCAGCAAGGGCATAAGTATTGACTTAACCCTGTCCCATGAAAGATAGCCTGTTCTGCTCTTTAAGAGAAAATCTCTTAATGTGATTGTTTCAAGATACTCTGAAACTGCATAGGCTGTGTTATTTTCTTCAACTATGTCAAGTACTGGAATAAGCCCCTGCAAATCCCTGCCCCGTGCGAGCTTGCGCCACAGCTCAAGGAACGCCTTGCAGCCGTCATAGAAGGGAAGCTCCGAGCCTTTGTTAACGGTTACCTCGGCTGTGCCGTAAAGTCTTTTTATGTGTTCCTGCGGTAAAAACTCACGGATTGTAACGGGAGTCTGAGTCTGTGAGTCCCAACCCATATATGTAACGCCGTCGCCGCCTGACGAAAGTACTTTGCCTACAACATAACGCTCTGAAATAAGCGTCTGCAAGGGCAAATAAGGCGTAATCTGCGGTGTGTCTCTGTGAAATCCGCAATGCGGACATTGCTTGGCGTTGCCTATTTCTTTCATACAACCCATACACAAATTTTCGGCTAACATTTCAATCCTCCGACAATTATTTTAACTTACTGTAATCTCTGTTGGTGCATATATAATTATAATATCAAAGCTTATTATATTTTGTCAAGAACGGCAGGGATGCAGTCAGTCGGTAATTTCTCTTATTTTTTCGTAAGTAAAATATCCGATTAAAATCATAAGACCGACAATAAAGCCGAGTATTCCGCCCTTTAATATCTGCTGTCCCGCAACCGTGTTTTCATACTTTATGCCTGCAAACGCCATAACTGCCATAACCGCCGCCATACCGACATAGGACAGAGCGTTGAGCGCTATGGGCACCTTTGACTCTTCAACCGAAAGCCTGCGTGAAAAGATATTCAGTCCGACAAATGCGCACATAAGCAGTATCATAAGATACGATAAGGGTCCAAGACCTCTGAAGGCTTTTGCAAGGAAGCCGAAATCTCTCCACTTCGCTATCAGCAGCAAGGCTGCAAAAACAAGCAGCACAATTGCCGCAATCTTCTTTTTCATCATTTTTTACCCGATGAGCCGAAGCCGCCTGCTCCCCTGTCTGTTTCATCAAGCTCATCGCTGAGAATAAAATCAGCCTTCAAAAACGGGACTATGACCATCTGAGCAATTCTTTCGCCGTTTTCAATCTGCTGAACGGTGTTTGTGTGATTATGTAACGAAACCATTACCTCGCCTCTGTAATCAGAGTCTATTACGCCGACCTTGTTTGCAGGCGCAAGGCCCCTCTTGGTGCCGAGACTGCTTCTTGCAAACACAAGACCTGCAAAGCCGTCGGGAATCTCAAACGCAAGCCCCGTATGTATAAGCATTGTTTCGTGAGGCACAATTTCAACCGATTCTGTTTCGCAGACAGCATATAAATCTGCCCCTGCCGAGCCTTCCGTTGCCCTTGCGGGTATTTTTGCGTTGGGGTTTAATTTTTTGATTTTAACCTTTTCCATTACTCAACACCTCTGTAATAAAGCCCTCTTGTAAATTCAGATTCGGGAGCTTTTCCGTTATGATAAGCATTTATAATACTGATGACCTGCTGTTTGCTCTCTTTTGTGAAATAAAGCACATCAAAATCCGTACTTTTAATTTCGGACAGTCTGTCAAGCATATAAGTAGGTCTTGAATTTAAAAGCACGGAAAATCCGTTTGAGCAGACAACGGGGAATTTAATACCCTTCCTGTCGCAAAGCTCGCTGTTTTTATTACACTCGGCACAGCTTTTGCCGTTTCTCACGGGACAGTTTCTTGTAAGCATTAAAGGCGTTCTGCCGTAAACTACCGAGCCTGTTCTGATTTCGGATTTCAGTGAATTTATATGGTTCACTGTCATTTCATAAGAAAGCACCGTTTCGCTTACGCCGAGCTTTTTAAGCTCTGAAAGCGTCACGCTGTTGAAGGCATTTAAAAATGCGCCGCCCGTAATTTTTTTACCTGCTTTTTTCGCAGCTGCTACTGCGTCAAGTGTGTCGCAAAGCGCATATTTCGCAGGCGAAGCGGTAAGCTTTTTATATATTTCGTCGGGATTGTGAAAAAATCCTCTGGGCACAATTACACCTGAAGAATATCTGTTTATAATATCTGCGTCCGTATCAAGCGGGAGGAACACTCTGTCGCAGCTTATATTTTCGGGGATTTGCTCTGCGTTGTTAAAGCAAATATAAAGCTCTTTTTTTGCTTTTGCGGTTGATTTTTTACTGCTTTTTAACGGCAGGCTGAAATCATTAACTGTATGGCGTCTGCTCTCGGTTATGTCATTTTCAAGCTGTTCAAGACAGCTTCTTCGCATAGCGTTTATTACCGAAAGAGGAGCACTGATGCCGCTTTGAATATCACATTTTATTTCATTTGCGTAAAATACCGTGCCGCCGCATTTTTCAAGCTGTGCCTTTACCTTTTCACAGTCAAGCTCTTTATTTATAGCTTTTTCACAAATGAAATCGCCCTCGCACAAGGCTTCAAAGCCTGCGGCAGATGCTTTTAACACGGGTCTTTCGCCAAGCCTTGCAGTAAATTCAAAATTCACCTTATGCACAGGCTTTTCCTTTTCGTAAAGCCTTTCGTATTTTTTCAAAAGCTCTGCTGTGGCAGAGGTAACATTCTCTTTCTGACGGGTGCCGAACATATCTCTGCCGAGTTTATTTTCATAGTAACCCTTTGTAAAGCCCGAACGGGAGAAAAGGGATTTAAGCTCATCTTTTCTCTCAGCCGTGTAAATATTTTCAAGGCTTTCCCTGCATGCAGTAACCGCCGCCGCAACATACTCGGGGCGTTTCATTCTGCCCTCTATTTTAAATGAGCATACACCGACAGAAGAAAGCTCGTTTATCTCTTCAATAAGCGATAAATCCTTCAAGCTCAAATCCGTACCGGTGCCGTTTTCAGCCGCAAACGGAAGCCTGCACGGCTGTGCGCAAAGTCCCCTGTTACCGCTTCGTGAGCCGAGCATTGCGCTTAAAAGGCACTGACCCGACACGCACATACAAAGTGCGCCGTGGACAAATGCTTCAAGCTCTAAAGGCGAATTTTCGGCAATTTTTTTAATCTGCTCCAGAGATAATTCTCTGGGCAACACGGCTCTCGAAAACCCCAATTCCTTCAACAGCTTCAAGCCCTCGGGCGTACCCGTTGAAAGCTGAGTTGAGGCGTGCATCTGCACCTCGGGACATATTTCACTTACAAGCTTTGCTGCTGCAAGGTCCTGCAAAATAAGCGCATCTGCCCCTAAGCTGCAGGTACGCTTAATTGTGCTTATTACCTCGTCAAGCTCGTCATCCTTAACAAGCGTATTGAGGGTGATATGACATTTTACATTGTGCAGGTGGCAGTAATCAATAGCCTTTTTCAGACCCTCGCCGTCAAAATTGTCAGCGTTGCGCCTTGCATTGAAATTGCCCGTGCCGAAATACACGGCATCTGCGCCGCTTAACACAGCCGCCTTCAATGCCTCGAAGCTGCCTGCAGGAGCTAAAATTTCGGTTTTCATTCGTTATCGTCAAAAAGATTTATCTGATTTGTTCTCGATTTAGCCTCAGCCTTCATTCTGTCGATTTCTCTTTTGTAGAAATCCCTTTCCGACTGAGCGTTGGCGGCGTCCTCAAGATAGTCTTTCATCTCTGCCCTGAGCTTTTCGGTATTAGCCTCGGCTTTTTTACAGCTGCAGCCGTACTCAAGGGCAATTAGAATTGCAATCTGACTTGTGGAAATATAAGGATTTCCTGCCTTGACCTCGTTGATTTTCTGATTTATTTCTTTGGCAAGCTGACGGGTCATCTCTTCGGACTCGTCAGTTTTAAGCGCATATTCCACGCCTGCTATGTTAACCTTAACAGTGTTTTCCATAATTCACACCTCACAAGAATTTTAGTTTACTTTTTTATTATAGCTTAAAGTTGTTTAAACTGCAATATTTACAGCGATTTTTTATATATAAGAATTGAAAATTCTGCGCTGACATCAAGGTGCTGTAAAGTATTTAACCTTGCCTGCTCTTTTACCCCTGTTTTGTAATAATAAGGAGTCATCATAAACAGATTTTTGATGCTCTGCGTGTCATTTAAGCTGAATTTATATTTCACTTCTCTGTTTTCAAGCAGAGTGTAACCATCAATTTCGAAAGGCGCAACCTCATTTTCATAAGGCTCGTCATAGACTGCTTGCTTTAGCTCAAACAGATGCCTTGTCAGAGGAATTACCATTATCATTATGCCGTCGGGTTTCAGAATTCTCGAAAATTCCTTTTGAGCATGCGGCGAAAAGATTTCAAGCAGTAGGTCAACGCTCTCATCCCTGACAGGTATGTCAAATGAGCTTGCGACGGCATATTCAATGCTGTTGTTTCTTTTGCAGGCAAGCTTGAGAGCGTCCTTTGAAATGTCAAAGGCGCACATTTCTATACTCTCAACCTCATTGCAGACAGCACTTGTGTAGTACCCCTCGCCGCAGCCGCAATCAATAACCCTTGCGCCGTCAGACGCATAGTCGCTGACAGCCTCGGCTACGGCATTTTTAAGCTTCTCATAATACCCGCCGTCAAGAAAAGCCTTTCTCGCCCAAAGCATAAGCTTATTGTCGCCGTGGTTTCCCGAGCCGCTGCCTAAAAGCAGATTTACATAGCCCTGCTTTGCAATATCAAAGCAATGCGAATTTTCACATTTTAAGGAGTTGCCGTCTTTTATTAAATTCTGCCGGCATTTCGGACAAACAAACTGCATATAATCACCTGTATATATAGTAAAACAAAAAAGGAAAAAATTCAACGAGCATTTTAAATCACACTTTACAATATAATGAGTTTGGATTATAATTTACAGGTAAATTCTTTATATGGGAGAAGTTGTATGTTACCCAAAAGAGCTTATGCACAAATAGACCTCAACGCAATTATAAAAAATGTTGAAGCTGTCAAATCCAAGGTCGGTCCCGATGTCAGAACTATGGCAATAGTCAAAACTGACGCTTACGGGCACGGCGCAGTAAGGATTGCAAGCGAGCTTTCTGCTGCGGGCGTTGACGCATTCGGCGTTGCAACCGTTGAGGAGGGCGCTGTTTTAAGACGCAACGGCATAACTAAGCCTATACTCATTCTCGGTTATGTATTCCCCGAGGATTATGAAGAGCTTTTAAACAACGGTTTAATGCATGCGGTTTTTAAATATGAAAATGCCTGCGAGCTTTCAAAAAAGGCGGCAGAGCTTAACAAGACAGCTGAAATACATATTAAAATTGACACGGGCATGGGCAGAATAGGCTTTGCCCCTACTGATGAAAGCATTGAAGAAATTGTTAAGATTTCAAAGCTTCCTAATATTGAAATTGACGGTATTTTTACCCATTTTGCCTGTGCAGACAGCAAGGACAAAACCTCCTGCAACCGTCAGAAAAAGCTTTACCTTGATTTTCTTGAAAAGCTTGAAAAAAGAGGAATTTCAATTCCCGTAAAGCATATGGACAACAGCGCAGGAATTATAGACTACAACAGCGATTTTCTTGATATGGTCAGAATAGGCATTATGACCTACGGTCTGTACCCGTCAGACGAGGTTGACAAGGCTTCGTTTGAGCTGTACCCTGCATTAAGTCTTATAAGCTCCGTTTCCTATGTCAAGGCTGTAAAAAAAGGCTTCAGTATAAGCTACGGCAGTACCTTTACCGCTGACAGAGATATGGAGATAGCTACCGTTTCAATCGGCTACGGCGACGGCTACCCCAGGGCGCTCTCAAATAAGGGCAGAGTGCTTATAAAAGGTGAATACTGCAATATTGTCGGCAGAGTCTGTATGGACCAGCTTATGGTTGATGTTACGGGTAAAAATGTCAAGCAGGGCGACAGGGTAACGCTTGTAGGCACAGACGGCAGCAAGCGTATAAGCGTTGAAGAGGTTGCCGATACGGCAGGAAGCTTCAATTATGAATTCTGCTGTAACATAAATATGAGAGTGCCGAGGGTTTACATTAAAGACGGCAAGGTAGTTGAGATAAGCGATTATCTTACAAAATTGTAATTAAATAACAATAAAAAAGAGCGCCTGATTTCTCAGGCGTTCCTTTTTATTGTTTAGGGGAAGAAAAGGGATAAATGAAAAAGTCTTTATCAAGTGTCTTGTTCTTTACTTGATGACTAAAGTATAACCCGAATTTATTTCCGTTCAATAGATTTTAATTTAACAATTTGTAAACATAAATGAATAATCTGTTAACTTAACATCATATACTCTCGGAATAACTGCCGAGGTATGTAAAACTTTCGGTTGCGCTCGGAAGCTCGGTAATCATCTGTAAAAACTTTTCTGAATACACCGATGCCTCAACATCAAAGTAGAACATAAATTCAAAATCCCTGCTTTCAAGCGGACGGCTTTCAAGCTTTAAAATATTTATGTCAAGCGCAGAAAACATTGAAAGAAGCGAATACAGCGAGCCGGGTTTATGGGAAAGCGTGAGCATAAGACTTGTCTTGTCTGCGCCGGGGTATATTTCAAGCTTCTTTGAAATACAAATGAACCTTGTGTAGTTGTCAGCTCTGTCCTGTACGGACTCGCAAAGCGTGTCAAGTCCGTAAAGCTCTGCGCAATCCTTTGATGAAATGGCTGCAATGTCAAGTCTGCCGCTGTCTGCAACCTTTTTGGCGGCAACAGCCGTATTCTCACAGGGTATAACCTTAACACCGTCAAGCTTTGAAAGGAAATCCGAAGATTGTGCAATAGCCATATCGTGTGAATATATTTCTTTTATACCCTCTAATTTTGCGCCCTTGTTTGCAAGCAGGGAATGATTTACCTTGAGCCTTACGCATTTTACAATGTAGAAATTGTTTTTCTTCATAAGGTCATACACTCTGTTTACAGAGCCTGCGGTGCTGTTTTCAATGGGAAGCACGCCGTACTGACAAAGCCCCTGGGAAACTGCCGAAAAAACCTTATCGAAGCTGTCCATAAACATTATGCTTGAGTTTCTGAAAAGCTTGTCGCACGCAAGTGAGGAATATGCGCCCTCAACGCCCTGACATGCCACTACCGCATTTTCGGGGAATTGCATTTTGTCCTTTTCGTCAAAGGCTTTTTTGATTTTTTCATAAAGTTCCGATTTTTCACCGAGGCACTTTGTCTGATAGCTCTTTGACAGCTCTAAAATCTGAGCGTAAAGCCTTGATGTATAGTTTTCAAGCTCTTTGCCGCTAAGTGTTGCAATATTATTTAAAAGCTCCCTCTCTCTTGTTCTGTCAAGCACGGGCAGGTTGTTGTCCTTCTTATATTTTGCGATGTCGGCTGACACCTGCATTCTCTGTTTAAAAAGCTCAACCAATTCCCTGTCAATAGAATCAATCTGTCCTCTTAAAGCTTCGATTTCCATTTTTCCACTCCCTTACAGTATTAAATCAAGTATTGTTATTGCAGTAACTGCTTCAACCGCAGGCACTGCTCTTGGCACTATGCACGGGTCATGCCTGCCTTTTATAGTTAAATCCTCTTCTTTTTTGGTCTGAAGATTTACGCTCTGCTGTGTTATGCCTATTGACGCTGTCGGCTTGACTGCACAGCGAAATACCACAGGCATACCCGAGGTGATGCCGCCTAAAATACCGCCGTGATTATTGGTAACGGTCTGAATTTTGCCGTTGTTTACACAGAAGGCGTCATTGTTTTCACTGCCGTATTTAAGCGTGCCCGAAAAGCCTGAGCCGAATTCAATACCCTTTATAGCAGGTATGCCGAAAATGTTTTTTGATATTACATTTTCAATGCCGTCAAACATAGGCTCGCCTATACCTGCGGGCATACCGAGTACAGCACATTCAATTACACCGCCGACTGAATCGGAATTTTCCATTGCCGTTGAGATAACCGTTTTCATCTGCTCGCCCTTATATCTGCTGATAACGGGGAAATACGGGTCAAGGCTTATGTCATCGTCATACAGATTTTCAAGGTCAAACGGCTCGTCGGTTACATCTTTTACAGAGTAAATATGGCTCTTGACTGAAATTCCCTTCTGCTCTAAAAGCTGCATACAAACTGCGCCTGCGAAGCAAAGGGGTGCTGTAAGTCTGCCTGAAAACTGACCGCCGCCTGCAATATCGTTATTACCGCCGAATTTCACATATGCCGCATAGTCGGAATGAGAGGGTCTGGGTAAAAGCTTCAGCCCCTCATAATCTTCGCTTTTTGTATTGGTGTTATCAATTTTAATTGCCAGCGGTGCTCCGCAGGTTTTGCCGTCAACAAGACCCGAAAGCACTGTCGGTGCGTCAGCCTCCTTGCGAAGCGTTGCAAAAAAGCTCTGCCCCGGCGCACGCCTTGACATAAAGGCACGGACCCTGTCTGCATCTATTTCAAGACCTGCAGGCAAGCCGTCAATTACTGCGCCTATGCTTTTTGAATGGGACTGACCGTATACCGATACGCTCAGCTTATTCCCCCTGAGTATCGATGACATCGCAAATTCCTCCTAACGCTTTGAAATCGTCAAAAAATGTCGGGTAAGATTTATTTACCGCCTCGGCATCTCTTATAATAATGTCGCCTGACGAAGCCGTTGAGGCTATCGCCATTGACATAACAATTCTGTGGTCATAAAACGAAAAAACATTTCCGCCTGCGATTTTTTCACCGCTCCAGACAACAATGCCGTCGTCAGTTTCGGCATTGACATTGCCTATATTATTAAGGCACTCGCTTATTGCGGCAAGTCTGTCGCTCTCTTTAAGCCGCAGTCTTTCGGCGTTTGAAATTACGGTTACACCGCTGTCAGCCGCCGCTGCGGCAACCGAAATTATAGGTATTAAATCGGGTATATTGCCTGCGTCAACGGGTATTCCCGTTAAGCCGCCACGGCTTACTGTAATTGAATTTTCACTGCGTTCAATTTTTGCACCCATCCGCTCAAG
>ONBD01000001.1 GCA_900315985.1 uncultured Eubacteriales bacterium
TTTCAACCGCCCTACTACCTTTGAGAGCAAACTTCGTTGTAGGGGCGATTCACGAATCGCCCGTATAGGTTCTCCGTCAAACAGCAGCAACAAATGAATATGATTTGGCATTATTATATAATTAACAACTTTTACCGCCGAATAATTGTTTGGTATTTGCTTAATATACTTATCACAAATTTTTCCTTTTTTATTTAAGCTTATGCACTTGCTTTTGGTAAAGCGCACGGGCGATTCGTGAATCGCCCCTACATTATATCTGCCAAACAACCACTTTTTACTGTCCGTACATATGGTTACGAAATACGCACCGTTTTGAGAATAATCATAATCCTTTAATCTCAAATTTTTTCTAATTGGATACTCGTTTTTCATACCTCAACAACTTTAAACCCTGCGGAACGGATAAGGCGGTTATAAACTGCCAAACCCACGCCCGAAATTTCGGGACATCGGGCATAAACGGTTTTTGCGCCCTTTTCGTCGAGCTCCCGCAATGCGTCAAAAAGCCTCTGCGCTTCGGAAAGCCCGTCATCTGCCCTGCCGTATGTAACAAAACGCTCAAAAAGCTTCTCTTCGCCCTCAAAGCAGAGCACGAAGCAGTCCTTATTCTTTACAAATTCACAAAAACTTTCAAGACTGCCCTTGACTATGGTAATGTCTGCCGTGGGCGCATAGTGCTTATATTTCATACCCGGTGATGCAGCTGTTTCGCCCTCTTTAAGCTCGTGCAGAACTGCATCTGCAATTTTTATTTCACCTATAACGCCCCGTATCATTTCCGGCGTTACTCCGCCGGGCCTTAAAACTGTCGGAATATCTGCCGCAAAGGTGATTACCGTCGACTCAACGCCGATTTCACACGCCCCGCCGTCAACTATAAGCGGCACTCTGCCGTTCATATCATCAAGCACATATTTTGCATTTGTCGGACTGGGACTGCCCGAAAGATTTGCGCTCGGAGCCGCAAGCGGTACTCCGCAGGCCGAAATTATTGCCCTTGCGTGCTCTGATTTCGGCATTCTTACAGCTACGGTATCAAGTCCGCCGGAGGTAATATCGGGAATTACCTCGCTCTTTTTCATAATCATAGTCAGCGGTCCCGGCCAAAAAGCGTCTGCCATCAGCTTTACCTTTTCGGGAATTTCCTTTACAAGCGGCAAAAGCTGTGAATAGTCGCTGATATGCACTATAAGCGGATTGTCAGACGGTCTGCCCTTTGCGGCATATATCTTTTTAACCGCTTCAGCATTAAGTGCGTTCGCCGCAAGTCCGTACACCGTTTCTGTCGGGATTGCGACAACCTGACCGTCAAGAATGAGCTTTTTTGCTTCATTCAGGGCAGTATCTCTGTCTGTTCTGATGTCAATCAGCCTTGTCTGCATTTTCAAGAAATTCCTTTGCGTTACGGTATGCTTTAAACTGTTCGTTGCCAACCTTTATAAGCTCCTCGCTGTAATAACGGCGCTTGTCATCAATGCCGAGCCTTTTGAAATATTCACACAGCAAGCTGTACGCTACAACGAGGCTAAGCGGCGAAACCTTGTCGGGTGTAAGCTGTTTGCCGTTAAAGGTGTATGCTTTATTTACGATTGCCTTTTCAAGTGTTTCGTCGTATTCCTCGGATTTGTAGAGCTTCTCGTTGAGCCTGTGGGATTTGATTATTTCGGCTCTTTCGTAAAATTTTCTGTACGCTTTTTTGCTCTGTGAAATGTACTGTGATACAAGATTTAAATGCTCCTCAAACTTTTCAAAATCATAGTCATATAACGCTATTGACGCCAAAAGGCTGTGATTTTCGGCAATCTGTGCGCAGGGCGGTTTTTTGCCGTTTGCCTTTTGTAAAAAAGCATAAATGCAGGAAAGCGCCTCGTTTTTTTCGCCCATATTATATAAAGCGTTCGCCTTCAGCAAAGTGGCTGTGCCTATATAATCAAGCTGTTTTTCCTTTAACAAGACAAGCATTTTGTCGCTTGCTTCGACAGCCTTTTTCAAGTCAAGCTCTTTAAGCTCAATGCTCTGAATTTTTCTGAATTTAAGCCCGGCAGTAAGCTCAATAAGATAAACTGTCGGCACAAAAATCAGCAAGCCCGTAAGCATTATCCATATAAAATCAACTCCTGCTTTTTCCAGAAGCAGGGTATAAGAAGCTACGCCGACAATGAGAACTAACCATTTCAGCAAGCTGTGATTTCTGATTATAAAGCGTTCAAAGGGATTTACTTTAAACTCCATTCATTACTCCTCCGCTTTTAATTTTTCTGCCGTATCTGCAGTGATAAGCGCATCTATAATTTCGTCTAAATCGCCGTTCATTATTGCTTCTATTTTGTAAAGCGTAAGTCCTATTCTGTGGTCAGACACCCTGCCCTGCGGAAAATTGTAAGTACGGATTCTCTCGCTTCTGTCGCCCGTGCCTACCTGCGCCTTGCGTGTGCCTGCAATTTCGTCAGCCTGCTTCTGCTGTTCAATTTCAAGCAGTCTTGAACGAAGCACCTTAAGCGCCTTATCCTTATTTTTATACTGACTTCTTTCGTCCTGACACTCGACCACCATGCCCGTAGGTATGTGCGTTACACGAATGGCAGACGAGGTCTTGTTAACCTTCTGACCGCCTGCGCCTGAGGAGCGGAAAACATCAATCTGCAAATCTGCAGGGTTAAGCTCAAAGTCAACCTCCTCAGCCTCGGGCAAAACAGCTACGGTAACGGTAGATGTCTGAATTCTGCCCTGACTCTCGGTTTCGGGAACTCTCTGAACTCTGTGAACGCCGCTTTCAAATTTAAAACGGGAATATGCGCCCTCGCCCTCTACCGAAAAGCTGATTTCCTTGTAACCGCCAAGCTCTGTCGGGTTTTCGTTCATAATTTCAACCTTCCAGCCCTTGCGCTCGGCATACATTGAGTACATTCTGAAAAGCGAGGCTGCAAAAAGCGCCGCCTCTTCGCCGCCTGCTCCGCTGCGGATTTCAACAATAACATTTTTGTCGTCATTGGGGTCCTTCGGCAAAAGCAGAATTTTAAGCTCCTCCGAGCAACGCTCAAGGTCGGTCTTTGCCTGCTCGAATTCCTCCTGAACAAGCTCCTTGAAATCCTTGTCAAGTCCGCCCTCGTCAAGCAGCTGCTTTGACTCGTTCAGCGTTTCGTCATATTTTTTGTATTCACGGTATTTTTCAACAACAGGCGTAAGATTTTTCTGCTCACGCATAAGCTTTTTGTATTCCTCCTGATTGCTTACAATTTCGGGATTGCACAAAAGCTCGTTGATTTTTTCAAATCTTTCTTCAATGCCCTGCAGTTTGTCAATCATTTTCTGTTTCCTCACGAATTATTTTTTTAATGCTTTTTTCAATCTTTGCACGGGGAACCATAACCTCCCTGCCGCACTTTTCACAGCGCAGACGGAAGTCCATACCCGAGCGCAGTACAAGAAGCTGATTGTTACCGCAGGGATGCGGTTTTTTCATTAGCAGTATATCGCCTACTCGAACATCCATAATAACCTCTCCAGACATTATTCATTATATTGTACCATATTTTTATAAAAAATAAAATAGTACATTTTCTTTTCTTTATATTCTCACATTTAATTTTTGAGCATATATTTTTAATACTGAAAAAATATAAAATACGGGTGAGAAAAAATGAGAAAATATTTACCTGAGGGGTTTTACGGCAATTCGGCTGAAATACAGAATAAAGCTTTTTCTTTAAGCGCATTGCAGGAGGCTGTTGAAAGCAAAGAAGTAATTGAACTGCGTGCGCTGCGCTGTGACAGTGAACACAATTTGCATTTTAAGCTTGGCAATCTTCACGGTTTTATGCCGAGAGAGGAGTGCGCTCTCGGTATTGCTGACGGAAGCGTCAGGGATATTGCCGTTATTTCAAGGGTGAATAAGCCTACCGATTTTTATATAACGGCTGTAAGGAGCGACACGGACGGCAATCCGCTTATTATGCTTTCAAGGGCGCAGTACCAGACAGATTGCCTTGAAAATTATATACAAAGTCTGCAAAAAGGTGATATTATACCTGCAAAGGTAACGCATATTGAGCCTTTCGGAGCCTTCTGCGACATAGGCGCAGGAATTACTGCCCTGCTTCCGATAGATAATATATCGGTTTCAAGAATACCGCACCCGAGCGCAAGGCTCGGCACGGGCGAACAGATAAAAGCCGTTATCAAGGATGTTGCCTCTGACGGTAAAATAACGCTTACTCTCAAGGAACTGCTCGGCACATGGCTTGAAAATGCCGCTGAATTCAAGGCAGGTGAAACGGTAACGGGAATTATCCGTTCGGTTGAAAGCTACGGCGCATTTGTTGAGCTTGCGCCTAATCTCACAGGTCTTGCGGAGTTTGATTTGCAGGCGCACGCAGGTGATTCTGCAAGCGTTTTTATAAAAAGTATAAACCCTCAGCTTATGAAAATTAAACTGATTATTGTCGACTCCGACGCTTCCCCGGTCCCCAGACAAAAGCTGAAATACTTTGTCGACAGCGGACATATGGATTTCTGGCAGTATTCTCCCTTCGACGCAGTAAAAAAAGTATATACCGATTTTACATAACAGCCGTCAGTATGCAAATAACTGTTGAAAACTCATAATTTTTATGCTAAACTGATTATGTGTAGTATAAAATTATGGGGGTAGCGTTATGATGACGAAATGCGCAGCCGTAATTATGGCTGCAGGCGATAATTACAGAATGAAATCTGCAAAGCCTAATGTAATGCTCAAACTGCTTTCAAAACCTATGATAGAATGGGTTATTCTTGCCGCAAAAAGAAGCGGTATTAAAAATGTTGCCGTCATTTCGGCAAGCACCGACAATATGGTTGCCGACTATGTTTCGGGCAGCTGTGAGGTTTTTGCACAGCCCGAGCCTCACGGCACAGCTCATGCGGTTATGCAGGCAAGAAGCTTTATTCAGCGCTTCGAGGGCGGTCATGTGCTTATACTCAACGGCGACTCTCCGCTTATGGACGCTGAAACCATAAGAAATGCGCTTGTTACCCACATAAATGACGGAAATGACGCTACAATTATTTCTGCAAAGGTTGAAAAGCCCTTTGGCTACGGCAGAATACTCCGTGATGAAAACGGCAATTTTGTTTCAATAATTGAAGAAAGAGACGCCGCAAGCGAAATCAAAAAGATAGATGAAATCAGCTCAGGCGCATACTGGTTCAAGGCTGAATCCCTTTTAAAAGCGCTTGACGCTATGGACCCGAGGTCGGGCGGCGAATACAATCTGGTCGACACGGTCAGCTGGATGGCGTTTCAGGGTCTCAAGGCAGGCACAAGCTTTGCCTCAAAGCCCGAGGTTGTACTCGGAGCAAATGACAGACTTCAGCTTCACGAATTAAACCATATCGCAAGAAGAAATGTCATTGAAAAGCACCTTGAGGCAGGCGTTGACATACCTTCATTTGAAAGCATTTTAATTGACCCCGATGTTGAAATAGGCATGGACACAACTATTATGCCGGGTACTATTTTAAGAGGAAATGTCAAAATCGGCAGAAACTGCGTAATAGGTCCGAACACACTTATTGAAAACAGCTCCATAGGCGACGATGTTATACTCAATTCAGTGCAGTGCTATAATTCCACTGTCAAGAGAGGCGCAAATATAGGTCCGTTTGTTCATATCAGACCTAATTCGGTAATCGGTGAAAATGTCCATCTGGGCAACTTTGTTGAGGTTAAAAATTCAAATATTGATATGGGCACCAAGGTTTCACACCTTACCTATGTCGGTGACAGCGATGTCGGCAAGCGTGTAAACTTCGGCTGCGGCACGGTTACGGTTAACTACAACGGCAAGGCTAAATTCAGAACAAGAATTATGGATGACGCATTTATAGGCTGTAACACAAACCTTGTAGCTCCCGTTACCGTGGGCGAGGGCGCATATACTGCGGCAGGCTCAACTATTACCGAGGATGTACCCGATGCGGCTCTCGGAATTGCAAGAGCAAGGCAGGTAAACAAAATCGGCTGGCGTCTTAACCGTGATAAAGACGAAAACGACTGATTTTAATATGTAAAAAATGGGTTAGGCAGGTCCTGACCCATTTATAAAGAGGAATAATATATGTTCGACAGACTTCAAAAATTAAGAAAGCCCGTCGGCACACCTGAATTTCTGGTTGTGGGTCTGGGTAATCCCGAAAAAAAGTACACCCTCACCAGACACAATTCGGGCTTTTTGTGCGTTGACGAGCTGGCTGAGAAATTCGGCTTCAAGATAAACAAGCTGAAATTCAAAGCGGTAATCGCAGACACGGTTATAAACTCTCACAGGGTTATTGTTATGAAACCGCAGACCTATATGAACAATTCGGGTGAAGCGGTCAAAGAGGCGGCAGACTTTTACAAAATTCCGCCCGAGAAAATTATTATAATATTTGACGATATTTCGCTTGATGTCGGCAAGCTCAGAATTAAAAGAAAAGGCACTGACGGCGGTCACAACGGCATAAAAAGCATAGTCGGGCATCTCGGCAGTACAAATTTCCCGAGAATAAAGCTCGGCGTGGGCAAAAAGCCTCACCCCGACTATGACCTTGCAGACTGGGTGCTGTCCGAGTTCAAAAAGGACGAGGCTGCGCCGTTAAAGCAGGCTATTGATAACGCCTGTGATGCTTTGGTTCTTATGCTCGACGGCGAAATTGACGAGGCAATGAACAGATTCAATTCATAAATACAGAGGTAAAAAATGTCAGCATTCAGAGAAGCTCTGAAAAATTCAACTGAATACGCTCAGCTTGAAAAAGCAGTCGCTCTCGGCAGAGTTCCTGCCGGCGCATTGGGACTTGCTCAGGCACACAAGGCGCATATTATTAACTGCCTTTGCGGTAATCTGAACCGTAAGGGCATTGTTGTTATGCCCGACGAGGCATCAGCTACAAAGCTTTGCGAGGATTTAAAGGTATACGGTTTGAATGCGTTGGTATATCCCGAGAGGGATTTTGCCTTCAACGGAGCTGAAATCCGTTCGCATGAATACGAACAGCGAAGGCTGAAAGTGCTCGCCTCCATGCTCTCGGGCAATCTGGATGTTGCCGTCTGCTCGGCAGGTGCGGCAATTCAGCGTACAATTCCGCCCGAAATGCTTAAAAATTATTCCCTTGTACTCAAAGAGGGAAGCAATATTTCGCCCGAAAGCATTAAGCAGGTGCTTATAAGCTCAGGCTATTCCCGTTGCGATATGGTGGAGGGCGTCGGTCAGTTTTCCGTAAGAGGCGGTATTATTGACCTGTTTTCGCCTGATGACGAACAGCCTGTAAGAATTGATTTCTGGGGCGACACGGTTGAGAGTATGTCGCATTTTGATATTGAGTCGCAACGCCGTACAGACAAGGTCAGTGAGCTTGCAATAATGCCCTCAACCGAAATTGTTTTCGGTGCTGATGACGAATTTGCACAGAAGCTTGAAGACTTCATTGCAACAGTCAAAGGCAAAGGCTCCAAAAAAGCAAAGGAAAAGCTTTTTGCAGATCTTGACAGGCTGAAAAACGGAGTTAAGCTTACCGCTCAGGACAAATATCTGCCGTTAGCTTATGGCAGAGAAACAACTATATTTGACTATTTAGATAAAAATTATCTACTATTCTCCTGCGACAGCTCCAATGTTAAAGAAAAGGTGCAAAGTGCCAACAAACTGATGAACGAGGACATCAAGTATCTTCTCGGGGAAGGTGAGCTTTGCGGAGGGTTAGATAAGTTTTATCTATCATTTGCCGAGCTTGTCAGAGAGTATGAAAAATACGGTGTTATTTACCTTGACAACTTTGCAAGGGGCAGCTTTGATTTGCCCGTAAAAGAGCTTGTGAATTTTTCCGTTACCACCTTGCCTGCTTGGAACGGCAGGTTTGACATACTTGTTGAGGATTTAACTCCTTTAATGAAAAACAAGCCCACGGCGGTTGTATTCGCAGGCACGGAGAAATCGGCAAAATCGCTTGCCGAGGACCTTGAAAACGAAGGTATACCCGCTGTTTACTTTATGCTTGAGCCGAAGGAATTTCCAAAAGGCAGAGTAAGCGTTCTGCCCGGCGCTGTTTCAGGCGGTTTTGCTTTTCCGGGCGAAAAGTTTTATGTTTTCTCATACACAAGGGCGGCTCTTACCAGCAAAAAACGGGCAAAGGCACGCTTTAAAAAGGGTCAGGGCATACATTCGCTTGACGAGCTTAAAAAGGGTGATTATGTAGTTCACCGTATGCACGGCATAGGAGTATTTGACGGTATCCAGAAGCTTGAGGTCGGCAAAATTGTCAAGGATTATATCAAAATCAAGTACGCTAAAGGTGATGTGCTTTACCTGCCCGTAACTCAGCTTGATTTGGTGTCAAAATACATAGGACCGCATGACGAAAGCGGTAAAACCGTTAAGCTCAACCGCATAGGTACAGGCGATTGGGAAAAAACCAAGAGCAAGGTCAGAACCGCCGTAAAGGATATGGCAGACGAGCTTATTGCGCTGTACTCAAAAAGGCAGCATTCAAAGGGCTTTGCATTCTCGCCCGACATAGATATGCAGTCTGATTTTGAACGCCGTTTTCCCTATGACGAAACGCCCGACCAACTGCGTGCGTCAGATGAGATAAAGGGCGATATGGAAAAAGCCTACCCTATGGACAGACTGCTTTGCGGCGATGTCGGCTTCGGCAAAACAGAGGTTGCGCTCAGGGCTGCATTCAAATGCATTGCAGACGGCAAGCAGTGCGCAATTTTAGTGCCCACAACCATACTCGCCTTACAGCATTACAAGACTATAACCTCACGCTTTGAGGGCTTTCCCGTTGAGGTTGAAATGCTCTCCCGTTTCAGAACGGCAACACAGCAGGACAAAATAAAAAAAGCTCTCAAAAGAGGCTCGGTTGATATAATCGTCGGCACTCACAGACTTATTTCAAAGGATATAGAATTCAAGGATTTAGGTCTGCTTATTGTTGACGAGGAACAACGCTTCGGCGTAGCGCAAAAGGAAAAGCTTAAAGAAAAATTCCCTTATGTTGATGTGCTTACGCTTTCGGCAACGCCTATTCCGAGAACGCTCAATATGGCAATGACAGGCATTCGTGATATGTCCGTCATTGAAGAGGCTCCGCAGGACAGACACCCCGTTCAGACCTATGTCATTGAGCACGATATGGGAATTCTTGCAGAGGCTATGGAAAAGGAGCTTCGCCGTGGCGGTCAGGTCTATTATCTTTACAACAGGGTTGAAGATATTGAGCGGAAGGCGGCAGAAATTAAGGAATTCCTACCCGACGCAAGAATTGAGGTCGCTCACGGCAAAATGGCTGAAGAAGAGTTAAGCGAGCGTTGGCGTGCGCTTTTAGAGGGCGAAATTGATATTCTTGTTTGCACAACAATTATTGAAACGGGCGTTGATGTGCCTAACTGCAACACGCTTATAATTGAAAACGCAGACCGTCTGGGACTTGCGCAGCTGCACCAAATCAGAGGCAGGGTCGGCAGAAGCTCACGCAGGGCGGCGGCTTATTTCACCTTCAGACGAGGCAAGGAATTGACCGAAATTGCGCAGAAACGGCTTGAAGCCAGAAGGGAATACACCGAATTCGGCTCAGGCTTTAAAATTGCAATGCGTGACCTTGAAATAAGAGGCGCAGGCAGTATTTTAGGCGCAGCACAGCACGGGCATTTAGAGGCTGTCGGCTATGATATGTACCTTGAGCTTCTCGGCGAAGCCGTTTCCGAGGAAAAGGGCGAAGCTAACAACATACGCAAAAAAGAATGTCTTATTGATATGCAGATTGACGCACATATTCCCGAAAGCTATATCGACAACATTCCTCAAAGGCTCGCAATTTACAGGCGGATTGCCGATATATACACAAACGAAGATGCGCTTGATGTCAAAGACGAATTAGAGGACCGCTACGGTGCAATTCCGCCCTCGGTGCAGGGACTTATTGACATTTCGCTGTTAAGAAATTCCGCTTCGAAGCTCGGCATTTATGAAATAGGACAGAAAGGACAAAGCATTATTCTGTATCTCAATGAAATACCGACAGGCATTGTTCTTAACCTCTCCTCTCAGCTTCGTGGCAGAGTAAGCGTGAGCGATTTCGGCAAAAAATATATAGCAGTCAAAATGACCGCTATGCAAAATCCGCTTGACACACTCAAAGAAGTGTTCGGCTATATAGGTAATTAAAATTCTTCAGTAATAAAAAAGGACAGGCAAGCGCCTGTCCTTTTTGCTCTTATGTCAACTTCTTATATATTCGTCAAGACGGAACATATCAAATGCGTCAATTACGCCGTCACCGTTAAAGTCGCCTGCCGCAAGTTTTGCTTCGCTGTTTAAATTGTAAGTGCCTTGCAGGACAGTTTTTGCTCTCAGATAATCGTTGTTGTTAACCTGATTGTCTGCTGTAATATCACCCCAACGGACTACGGTATATTCTCTCGTCAGTGAGCCGTTTTTGACAGTTACCGTTGCGTCTGTTGTTGCGCCGCTTACCGTAACGGTCTGACCGCTTATCTGTGTCGGAGTTGAATAGTTTGCCAAAGCAAAGAATTGACTTTGCAGTATAGCACCTTTTTCAATGTAAAGCATATTTCTCTGAGCATTGACGCTCAGCTTTGAATTTATATTAGGCACTACAAGGCTGTATGAGGTTGTGCTTAATGTCGGGTAAGTAAGCGTAAAATCTGCGCCCGAAAATTCCTCGCCCGTAGGCGTGTGGCTGCTGCCAAAGGTTGCCTGACCGAAGAAGGCATCTTTTGTGTTTGAACCGACAAGGAAAAAGTCATAAAGTATGTCGCCCTGGTCATCCCATGTAAGATCCATACCGTACCATTTGCCGTCTTCCATTTTTACATAATTCCATTTATGCGCTTCGCCGCTTGCGTCGCCGACAACGCCTATGCAGGGAATTCCGACCTTATCGCAAAGGAGCTTAAATGCCTCGGCATAGCCCTCGCAGACAGGCTGAAACGGCTCAAAGAATACGCTTGTAGGCTGATGAGCAATAGGGTTGTTAAAATCGGTATCATACTCAACCATCTGGCAAATCCGGTCATGTATTGCCTTTAACTGCTGATATCTGTTAGCGCCTGTAATTTTAAAGCTGTCAACGGCAGACATAAGCCCGTTGTAATAGTTTTTAACAACGCCCCAGTTTGCATATGCGCTTTCGTCAAGCGCAATATTTACGGTGATTACTGCGTCATATTTGTTCATACCGGAATTCCAGTCTGCACTTGCACCCCAGCCGTAACCGCCTAACCAGAAGTACTCAGGGTAATCCTCAATAATCGAGGCAAGTGCGCCCTGAATAGTAACATCCATAACATCCTGCACCCAGAAGCTGCTCATTTCGCTTTCGGTAAGGTAAAAATGAATCGGTATTTTAACACTCTTTTCAGAGTCTGCTGCAAGCGTAAGGCCTGCTTTCGCTTCCACTATCTGATTATAAGCGGTTTTCTGATTTGCATTAAGCGCAGTGAAAAATCTGAAAGCGTCATTTCCGTTAAAGGAATTTCGGGGAATTAAAGTCGCTGACCTTCCGCCCTTTGAAATATGCACCTCGTCCTCAGGCAGTCTTATTGCCCGTACATATTCTGGACCTTTCATATACAGAGTTTCACTTTGTGCAGATGCGCTCAAAATTGCAAACGGCATTATGAGCAATACGCACATTATTATACTTAAAAGCCTTCTCGTCATAGATAACCCTCCAAAATGTGAAGCTGTAAACTATTTCATTCTCTGTAACAATTATATAATTTACATCCTTTAAAGTCAATAGAACAGAATTGACAATAATCACCTTGATTTTTATGTGCATAAAAAGTATAATAAATTGATAAACGCTTGGAGTGATTTTATGGAAAAGAAAAGCTTTAACGAATTAAGAGAAAAATACCCCGTTTTTTACTATCACGGGTACGATTTAAAGCATGACGGCGACGAAATCTGTATAGAGTACAGCTTTGAAATTGAAGGCTTGACGGAGTTTCATCCCACAACAAAAATTAAAACCGACAATTTTGACTTGGCAAACGCCTTTGATTCAAAGACAGCGCAAGCAATCATCTTCAATCTCGGCATGGTTGAGCTTATAAGCTATTGGAAATGCGCCTGTCCGAAAAAGGTGGTTGTCGAGTGCGGTCACCTGCACGAAAGAGATATAAACTGGTGGAAAAAGCTTTATTTCAACGGACTTTCCGAATTCTTTTACATCAACGGTATAGACGCCGACATTGAAAGCTTTATGGAGCTTGTAACAAACGAAGAATTGCACAGCCATTTGGAACCTGAGGTATATAATTGCCTTGATTATAATTTAATCACCGTCGGCGGAGGCAAGGACAGCTGTGTTACAACTGCTCTGTTAAAGGAATTCAAAGAAAAAAACAAATTTTTCACCGTAAACGACCAGCAGGCAAGAACTGACACGGTGCTTGCGGCAGGTTATAATGAAAACGATATTATCAAGACCTATCGAACGATAGATAAAAATTTACTAAAGCTTAATTCCGAGGGCTTTTTAAACGGTCACACGCCGTTTTCGGCTGTTGTTGCTTTCCTTTCACTCTACTGCGCATATCTGCTCGGCGCTAAAAACATAGTGCTTTCAAACGAATCAAGCGCAAACGAAAGCAACATCATAGGCGCAGAGGTCAATCATCAGTATTCAAAGTCATATGAATTTGAATGTGATTTTACATCATATGTACGCAGAAACATTTTTGACGGCATAGACTATTTCAGCCTTCTTCGCCCGTTTTCGGAACTGCAGATTGCAAAACAGTTTGCGCTGTTACCCGAATTTCACAAGAGCTTCCGCAGCTGCAACAAAGGCTCGAAGCAGAATATCTGGTGTGCAAAATGCGCTAAATGTCTGTTTGTCTTTACAATACTTGCGCCGTTTATGAATTATGACCGACTGGTCAAAATCTTCGGCAGCGACATTCTTGACGATAAGGATTTAACTGCAGACTTCGACGGGCTTGCAGGCTTTACCGAGCTTAAGCCCTTTGAGTGCGTAGGCACAAGAAGTGAATTTCAGTTTGCCGTAAATGCGCTGTGTAAAAAGCTTAAATCAGAGAGCAGGGAGTTACCTCTCCTTTGCCGCCGCTTTGAAGAAAAATTTGACAAAAGCAAAATAGATAAAAATTTACTAAACGAATACAATGCGCTTAACAATGTGCCCGAGGACTTTGTTTTTGCGATTATGGAGATGTATAAAAATGTTGCCGAAAATAATTGAGTATTTAAAAGACAAAAAAATATTGATTTTAGGCTTCGGCAGAGAGGGTCAGTCAACGCTTAGCTATATCAGAAAATATCTGCCCGAAAAGATATTGACGGTTGCCGACAAAAACGCCCTTAACATTGATGACAGCTTTGTTAAAACCATTTGCGGAGACGGCTATCTTGAGAGCATAAATGATTTTGAACTCGTTATGAAAAGCCCCGGCATTTCCTTCAGGGAGGTAAGCGTAAATCCCGACACGGAAATCACCTGTCAGGTAGACCTGTTTCTGCGTTTTGCCGACTGCAGAAAAGCAGGCATTACAGGCTCTAAGGGCAAGACCACAACCTCAACGCTTACCTATGAAATGCTGAAAGCCGCAGGCTTTGACGCAAGGCTTATAGGCAATATCGGCATACCCGTTTTTGACACGCTCGAAACGCTCGAAAGCAAAACAATAGCAGTAATTGAAATGTCCTCGCATCAGCTTGAATTCACACACGCCTCTCCCGAGGCTGCAATCCTCACCAATGTATATGAGGAGCATCTTGACCACTACAAAGGCGGTTTTACGGGCTATGTCAATGCCAAACTCAACATTGTAAGGCATCAGAATGAAAACAATCTTTTTATCTATAATGCCACACAGGGAATTGACGAATATATTGACCCCAAAGAAATAAAATCACAAAAAATCGGCGTAACCGCTGACGGCGAATTGCCGTTTGAAATTACAAACGAGCATCTTTTGGGCGTGCACAACAGACAGGATGTGCTTTTTGCAAGACAGGCGGCGAAATTCTTCGGCGCAGACGATACAGCTTGTGAAAACGGTGTCCGCAATTTTAAGGGCATTGAGCACAGAATGGAAAAGGTCGGCACATTCAAAGGCGTAACATTTTATAACGACTGCATAGCCACAATTCCGCACGCTGTCGAGTGCGCTGTTGAAGCACTTAAAACCGTTGATACACTTATTGTCGGCGGCAAGGACAGAGGCATTGATTACAGTGAATTTGCAGAGTATCTTGCCAAGTCGAAGATAAGCAATATAATCGGTACTCCCGAAACGGGACACACGCTTGTGAATATGATTAAAGCACTCAATCCCGACAAAAATGCTGTTGCCGCAGAGGATTTGGAGCAGGCTGTAAAATCTGCATACGAGCTTACCGAAAAGGGTAAAATCTGTCTGCTTTCCCCTGCCGCATCAAGCTATAATGTTTACAAAAACTTTGAGGAAAAGGGAAAGCATTACAAAGAACTGATTAAAAAATACGGTATAGATTAAAATTATCTAAAGCACGGAGGGCATTATGGACTTAACCGAAAAGCCTGTGAAGCAGGACTATATTTACAAAGGAAAAATTGTTAATCTGCGTGTTGACGATGCGCTGCTGCCTAACGGCACAACAGCTAAAAGAGAGGTCGTTGAGCATCCGGGAGGTGTCTGCGTTGCGGCGCTTACCGACAATAACGAGCTTATGTTTGTCGAGCAGTTCCGCTACCCGTATTTTGAGGTTGTGTTAGAGCTTCCTGCAGGCAAGCTTGAATACGGCGAGGACCCGTTTGAAGCAGGAAAAAGGGAGCTTCGTGAGGAAACAGGCGCAACCGCTTCGGAATATGAGGATTTGGGCAAGCTCTATCCCACGCCCGGCTACTGCGGTGAAATAATTCATATGTACCTTGCAAAAAATCTCAGCTTCGGCGAGCAGGACCTTGACTCAGACGAATTTTTAGAAGTAAAAAAAATTCCGCTTGAAAAGGCATTCCGAATGGTTATGAACAATGAAATCAGGGATTCAAAAACTCAGGTCGGCATTGTCAAAGCCTACTACAAGGTATACGGAGAGAAAAAATGAAACTGATATTAGCCTCTGCTTCTCCGAGACGCAGGGAAATTTTAAAAAACGCAGGCTTTGAATTTGAAGTAAAAACATCCGAAGCCGACGAAACGCTTCCCGACGGCATTTCACCCGAGGATGCTGTTGAATTGCTTGCAAAACTCAAAAATGAAGCTGTCCGTGCAGAAAGCGATACTACCGTTATTTCGGCAGACACAATAGTAGTCTGCGACGGCAAAATTTTAGGCAAGCCGAAGGATGAAGCCGACGCATTTAAAATGCTTCGTCTGCTTTCGGGCAGAGAGCATTTTGTTTTTACGGGCGTTTGTGTGCGCAAGGGCGAAAAGCTGAAGGTGTTTCACGAAAAAACTGCCGTGTATTTTTATGAGCTTGGCGACAGCGAAATTTCTGCCTATATTGCAACAGGTGAGCCTATGGACAAGGCAGGCGCATACGGTATTCAGGGCAAGGGCGCAGTGCTTGTCAAGAAAATTGACGGTGACTACCTCAATGTCGTAGGTCTTCCGCTTGCAAGGCTTGTCAGAGAACTGAAAAAGTTTTAAATAAAGTAATTGTAGGGGCGATTCACGAATCGCCCGTATTTTCAATATAGCTTGACAAGTTTACTTGGCAATGATACAATCAAATTGCAAAGTTAACTTGTCAATTATATTTGGGAGGTGCTTTATGGATAAAAATGAAATCCTTGCAAAAAGCAGGCAAGAAAACAGCAACGGTGACTTTGATGAAAAAGAAAAGCTTGTTAGAATAAACGGTCAGAGTATCGGATTTTTGGTTGTCGCAGCAATGCTGATCCTTTATGTTGCTTTTATTGACCGAACTCAATATGAAGCTGTTTCGGCTATTTTATGGAGCGGTATAGCTGCTGCAAATATATATGAAGCAATAAAAGTAAGAAAACCGTTTTACATTTTTGCAGCAATTGCATTAACCTTTGTTGCCATCGGACATATAGTTCTGTTTTTTAAATATAGGTGAATAAATGAATAATAAATTGATTTTAAGAAACAGATTAAAAGAAGTCCGTTCCGACAAGGGATTATCTCAATCGCAGCTTGCCGAAATAATAGGCGTATCAAGGAACACCATAAGCTCAATCGAAACAGGTCAATACTGCCCGACTGCTAAGTTGGCATATGTTTTGTGCATTGCTTTAGATATTAAATTTGAAGATTTGTTTTTCTTTTAGACTTTATATATTTGGCGGCATGAAGGCATGCCGCCCTGCACACTGATTATATTTATGCGCAGGGACAAATCTCTGCGCCTGTCCGTAATTTATATTAAACTTGCGGGCGATTCACGAATCGCCCCTACATTTTATCGATTCGTCAACACAGCCACGGTAATTCGCCGTGGCATTTCTTTTAAAATAATTTACTTCGCTTTTATCTTGTTATTTATAAAGTATTATGTTACAATATATTATCTATGAATTTAAGTATGTTAATTTCGTTTGGAGGTATTCTCAATGGCAGACGAGGTAATAAATTTTGAAAACACTGCTCCCGTAAGAAATTCGGGTAAAAAAAGAAAGAAAAAGCGTGCGCATCCCTGGGCGTTTCCGCTCGGTCTTGTTATTGCGCTGCTTTCACTTATAGGTCTTGTTGCGGTTATTCTGGCAGGCATAGGCACCGTCAGCTACATAAGCTACAAGGCAAAGAATATTGACGAGTACAACAAAATGCTTATACCCGTTGTAATGAATGACCCCGATATGTTTGACGACATTACCAAGGCTGATATGAACCAGCTGCTTGACATATCAATCTGGTCAATTCTCAAAAGCGATTTGTCGCCCGATGATTACGAATATGTTGACGGCAATATGATTATTCCCGAAGAGGATGTTACCGCAGAATACACAAAGCTTTTCGGCAGCGACCTTCCGCCAGTTCATGCGACTGTTGCGGGCTTCGGCTACGATTTTATTTACAACTCGGCAGAAAAGCACTATGTAATTCCCCTTACGGGTATTGAGCCGACATACACTCCGAATGTTACGGATGTTGACAAAAAGAGCAACACCGTCGTTCTTACCGTTGCCTATCTTGCAAGCGATGGTTGGGCGCAGAGTGCAGACGGCAGTATGGTTGCTCCCGAGCCTGACAAATTCGTTAAAATCACCCTGCGTGAAAAGGACGGCAATCAGTATATAAGTGCTATGCAGATGACCTCAACGCCTGAGGTTGCAACAACTCAGCCTGCTCAGACCACAACCGAGCCTGAAACAGAACCCGAAACCGAGGCTCCGGCTGAGGAAACTGCGGCACCTGCAGAGGAAAACACTGAGCAGCCCGAAACTGCAATAGCAGAGCCTTAAGGAGAAAAAACAATGGTTAAAATTTCACCTTCTATTTTGTCAAGTGATTACGGCATACTTGCCGCCGAGCTCAAAAGAATGGAGGACTGCGGCGCAGATATGCTTCACATAGATGTTATGGACGGTCATTTTGTGCCCAACATAACACTTGGCGCACCGATTGTAAAATGCATAAGAAAAGCGAGCAGTCTGCCGTTTGATGTGCATCTTATGATAAGCGACCCGTACAAATACATTCCTGACTTTGTAAATGCAGGCTCCGATATAATCACATTTCACATTGAGTCTGACAGCGATGTCGGCAAAACGATTGATTTAATATTGCAGTCAGGCAAAAAAGCAGGACTTGCCGTAAAACCGAAAACGCCCGTTGAAGAGGTCTTTCCGTATCTTGACAAGCTCTCAATGGTACTTGTAATGACAGTTGAGCCGGGCTTCGGAGGTCAGTCCTTTATGGCTGATATGATGCCGAAGGTAAGCGCAGTCAAAGCAGAAATTGAAAGGCGTGGGCTTGATGTTGACATTCAGGTTGACGGCGGCATAAACGGCGAAACCGTATGTATTGCGGCGAATGCAGGCGCAAATGTTTTTGTCGCAGGAAATGCGATTTTCACAAGCGCAGACGCAAAGGCTACCATTGCCGATTTCAAAGCAAAAGCGTCTGTATAAAGTCAGCGCAGATAAGGCTGTTGTGCTCTGCTATCAATGCTTTTTCGAATTCATTACCGACCTTATACGGCTTGCCGAAAACGGAAATTGCATTTTTAACCTGTTTTAATTGTGAGCTGTCAAGGCTTAATAAAACCGTATATGTTTTACCGTCATAAAACAGCAGGCTTGATGAAATTGACTTTAAATAAGGGTATACGGCTTCGCACAGCCTGTAAAGCTGATTAGGGTCAAACAGTCTGCAGGCAACGCATATATTCTTTTGCCTTAACCTGTAATGCTTCAGCCTTGAAACAAGCGTTATTGCCAAGAAAATACAGCTTTCATTCAGTGCGAGTGTATCTATGTAAAGCCTTGATTTTTCGCCTAAATCCATGTCGGACATCAAAGCTACATCATTTATAAGGCGCCGTGTAGCTCCGTCATCAAGGCTCAGACGGTTGAAATCAATATTATATTTTTCAATATCGCTTTTATCAAGCTCGGCTAAAACTCTTTTGTCGGATTTTCTGTAAATTTTCATTGTTAACTCCGAAAAATATCTTTTTAATATATAATATTGCAGTACAGAGTTGTCCTGCAATAAATAAATTATGGAAATTGAGGTGGTGTTTTGAGTATAAAAGAAAATGAAAAGCTGCTTTCTACTGCTCCTCTTTTGTCTGATGAGGAGAAGTTCAGAATAAGCAACACCCGAAAATATATGCTTGACACACTTACGGTGCTCATAGCTCCGACAGTAATGGCTTGCTATTACTACGGACTGAGGGCTTTATTGCTTATTGTTATTTCAGCTGTTACAGCTGTACTTTGCGAAGTTCTGGGCTGCAAGCTTATAAAATCGCAGTCAAGCCTTTCAGACCTGTCAAGCCTTGTTACAGGCATTGCTATTGCGCTGTGCCTGCCCGCTTCGTCACCGTGGTGGCTCGCCTTGGTTGCAAGCAGCTTTGCAATTCTGGCGGCTAAGCTGCCCTTTGGCTCGTCAAGGGGCAATATGTTTGTACCTGCCGCCGCAGGCATAGCTTTTGTTACGGTATGCTGTAAGGATATTATGTTCGCTTACCCTGTAATTCCGACAGCCGCAGACAAGCTCACGGTTTATTCAAGCGACAGCTTTGTGTCGGGAGAAGCTATTTCATATATGCTCTCTCAGGGCAACTCAATAGGTACAAACCTGTTTAAATACATTGACATTTTTGTCGGCAATATTTCGGGACCGATGGGCGCAACCTGTGCCGTGGCTTTGCTGGGCGGTCTGATTTTTCTTCTTTTCCGCCGTCCTCACAACGCTGTTACAACACTCTGCTATTTTGCAGTTTGCGCAGTTTTCGCATTTCTGTTTCCGAGAATTTCCGCACAGAGATATATTTCCGTATTTATGGAGCTGAATTCAGGCTTGCTCTTTTTCTCGGGACTTGTATTTCTAAATAGCGAAGCTATTGCGCCGAAGCGTTTTGCCGCAAAGGCGTGCTACGGTGCATTGGCAGGCTTGATTGTTATGCTGCTTCGTCATGTGAGCGCTTTTGAGGACAGCACGGTATTTGCAATACTGCTCATAAATGCTGTTGCGCCTATGTTTGACAAAAAGCTTCCGCTTACTAAAAACGAGAAAAAGGATATTATAAAAACTCAGGCAGAGCAGCCCTTTGAGCAGACTCTTTCTGACGGGAACGGAGGTGCTTTGAATGGCTGACAAAAGCGTAAATCTTGCAGACTCGGTTAAAAACTCTGCGGTTATTAAAAACCCCGTCTTGTTTGAAGCTATCGGTATAGCTCCTGTTGTGGCTATGGCAGTTTCACTTAAAACAGCCGTTATGCTTTCTGTTATTTCAACTGTCGAGCTTATAATAATTGAAAGCTTTGCCTGCCTCTGCCTTAAAAAGCTTAAGCACAGCTTCAGAGTTCTTGTTTACGCTGTTCTGGGCGTGCTTATAAATGTTCCGCTGTTTATGCTGTTCAACAGATTGGCACCCAACGAAACTGCAAATGTAAGCATATTCCTGCCCGTAATTGCAGTAAATTCGCTTATAGCACTGCACTGCGAAAGAGTGGCGGTCAAAAACGATTTCAAAACCACCTTCCTTGACGCTGTTTCGGCAAGCATAGGCTATGTGCTTATAATATTTATAATAGGCATTGTGCGTGAGCTTTTAGGCTCGGGTACAATCTACGGTTACAGCCTTAACCTGCCCGTTAAGTTTTCGGGTCTTTTACTTCCCTTCGGCGGATTTCTGCTGTTAGGCTTCATTGCGGCATTCTTTAAATACAGAATTAAAAAGAAATATCCCGACGAAAAGCCCGAATCTGCATTTAATCTGTCCGAAATTTCGCAGTCCCACTTTGAAGGCATAAAGTCGCTTACTCAGCAGGAGTTAAATCCCTTCAGCGATATGTTCGGCAGTGTAACTGCAAACGAAACTTATGAAAATGACCTTGATTTCGGCGGCCTGCCGTCTGAAACAGATGACTCACAGCCCAAGCTGTTCAAAACTCCGAGAAAGGATAAAGCTCAGAAACGCAAGGCTGCAAAGGAAAATAAAAAGGCAAAAACCGAAGCTAAAAAGGCTGCTTCACCCGAAGCAGAAACCTCACAGGAAACACAGCCTGCCGCAGCAAAAGAGCGCACGGAATATGTTTCCGAGTTTTCCGAGTTTGACGACATTCTTGCGACGCTTGACGCCAAGCAGGAGCAAAAGCAGGCTGAGCAGGATGAGGCTTATAAAAATCTTGTAGAAGAAATTGAAAAAGCTGACGCCCCTGAGGAAGCAGTCGAAAGCACAAATTCCGAAGAGAGCGTAAATCCCGAAACTGAAACGGAGGGCGACGAAGTATGAGAATAGTAGCAGAACTCTTTTTGGCGGCCCTCTATGCAATGCTTTTGCAGAATTTCATTTTCACAGGCGGCTACGGCGCATCGGAAGCTGTCAGAATGGCGGCAAAGCCTAAACAGCTTTATCCGTTAACCGTGTTTATAATGCTGTTTTCCACCTCTGCAAGCGTAATCTGCGTGCTTCTGGAACAGCTTAAAGCTGTCAGGGCATTGGGAACAATCGGACATTCACTTGTTTTCATAGGCGTGCTCGCAGTTGTTTACTTAATAATTCTGTTTATTGTTGCAGGTATATTAAAAGCAAAACGGCGCACTATAAGAAGGCTTGGAATTGCCGCCTTTAACACGCTTGTACTTGCAGTTCCGTTTATAAATTACAGAGCAGGCTTTTCCGTTCCCGAAGCAATAGGCTCGGGCATAGGTTCGGGTCTTGCTTTCGCAATAGCGGTTAGACTTATTAACCTGGGGCTTCGCCGTCTTTCCGAAAATGAGGAAATACCCGAGGCGTTCAAGGGCACGCCCGCAATATTTATATATGTAGCTCTGCTCTCGCTTGCGTTTGCAGGAATTTCGGGTCAGGGCATGACTTTATAAGGATTAACAATTTATGCTGTTTGAGAACAATTCAAAGCCAAGGAAAAAGAGCTATTACCCTTTTTCTAAAAATTACCCTACAAAAAGCGGTAACAGCTACGATATAGGCGAGTCAAGGGCAAGGCATAAGCGTGAAGAGCGCAACAAGGTGATTTTCTACATTTCGCTTATTGTGCTTTTTGTGCTTGTGTTTATAGCTTCGTCTGTTGCAATTACTCTTTCAAGGCGTTCAATCACAGATGTCAACGCAGGCAAGGCAAGCGAATACACGGGCAAGCTCAAGGCGTATCATATGCCTGACGAAGCGCTTTCGGGCGGAATTGCCTACAGTCTGTTCAAAACAGAGCTCTCAAACGCAAAGGCTAACGCCGTTATGATTGATTTTAAAACGGCAGACGGTCTGCTTCATTTTAACTGTTCATACGAAACAGCCGTCAGCATAGGCGCAACAGCCTCGGCTTATGAAAATGCAAACGAAATAATTACTGCGCTTAAAAATGACGGCTACAAAATAATTGCAAATATTTACTGCTTTGAGGACAGCCTCGCCGCTTCGATGCTTTCGGGCGCAGAGGTAACTCAGGCAGGTACGGGCGCAGTCTGGCTTGATAACACTGCACAGAAGGACGGCAATCCACGGCTTAATCCCTATTCTCAGACTGCGTGTGATTATCTTCTGAATGTTATAGCAAAAAGCGTTGAGTGCGGCGCAGATGTTGTACTTTTAAGCTCGGTCAGCTTCCCCGACAGCCCGACGGCTGCCGACGCCTATTTTGAGGGTGAGGAGGGCAGTGTTCAGAGCAGAAACGCTGTTTTACACGAATTCGTAAGCAATGCGGCGGCGGTGTGCGGCAATGTTCCCGTTGCGGTCTATCTTTCCGCCGACAGCGCATTAAACGGAAACAGCACGCTTTACTCGGGCGGTATGTTCGACTCTGACGCTCTGTTCAATGCAGTTGATTTCAGGTCCGCTGCAATTAAAGAGAGTATTACAATAGGCGGCGAAAGCTTTTCAAAGGAAGATATCAATGAAAACGCCTGCATTTCAAAGGCTGTTCCCCTGCTTAAAGAAAAGCTTGAAGAGAATTACACCACCAAGGATATAATACCTGTAATTGATGACGAAATTTATCTGCCGACGCTTGAAAATCTGCAGGTTGAAAACTACATCATCATAAAATCTGACCCTTGACAAATCCGGCTTTTAATGTTAGCATATTGCTACGGTTACATAACTTTTGAAGGGGAGTAGCTACTATTTGATGGTCAACATCATGGCGCTTGGCGTCTGGTCATCAAACCAAATTTTTGGAAGCAAGACCTTCGGCAGATTAAAGCTCTGTCGAAGGCTTTTTTGTTAAGTTAGTAATTATATATTTTATACAGGGAGGACTACTATGAAGCACTATTTAAGCTCAGTTGAAGATTGCTTTAAAGAGGTCAATTCCTCTGCGCAGGGCTTAAGCTCTGCCGAAGCACAGAAAAGACTTGAGCAAAACGGCAAAAACAAGCTTGAAGAGGGCAAAAAAGAGTCTTTGATTGTCCGCTTTTTCAAGCAGTTTGCAGACCCGATGATAATCATTTTGCTTGTAGCCGCTGTAATTTCAGCAATAACAAGCGTATTTGACAAGGAATTCCCGTCAGATGTTATTATCATCCTGTTCGTTGTAATTGTTAATGCCATACTCGGCGTTTATCAGGAAAACAAGGCTGAAAAGGCAATTGAAGCTCTTCAGGAAATGGCTGCCGCAACCTCAAAGGTTATGCGTGACGGCAAGGTTATGCATGTTAAGAGCGAGGAGCTTGTTGTCGGCGATGTTATTCTGCTTGAAGCCGGCGACGCTGTTCCCGCAGACGCAAGAATTATTGAGAGCGCAAGCATGAAAATTGAAGAGGCTGCCCTTACGGGTGAGTCTGTTCCCGTTGACAAATTCATTGACATTATAAATCTCGGTCAGGCTAAGGATGTTCCCCTTGGCGACCGTAAAAACATGGTATATATGGGCTCCTCTGTTGTTTACGGCAGAGGCTCTGCAGTTGTTGTTGCAACAGGTATGGACACCGAAATGGGTAAAATTGCAGGCGCTCTTGCAGCCGCTGAGGACGGTGACACACCGCTTCAGAAAAAGCTTGCAGGTCTTTCAAAGGTTTTAAGCTTTGCCGTTATCGGTATTTGTATTTTCATATTCGCTTTCGGCATTATAAGAAACCTTGTTACAGGTCAGCCTGTCAATTTCGAATTCGTACTCAATACCTTTATGATAGCCGTTTCGCTTGCAGTTGCGGCAATCCCCGAGGGACTTGTTGCAGTTGTTACAATAGTTCTTTCCATAGGCGTTACCACAATGTCAAAGCGCAACGCAATTATACGCAAACTTACAGCCGTTGAAACACTCGGCTGTGCGCAGATTATATGCTCTGACAAGACAGGTACTCTCACGCAGAACAAGATGACCGTTGTTGAAAGCTATTCCGATGACGATGACCTGCTTGCAAAGGGTATGGCTCTTTGTACTGATGTTCACATTGACGCAGACAACGAAATTGTAGGCGAGCCTACCGAGGCTGCATTGGTAGCCTATGCGCTTTCAAAGGATATGAACAAAAACGACCTTGAAAGTGCAATGCCGAGAGTTGCCGAGGTTCCCTTTGACTCTATGAGAAAAATGATGACCACCGTTCACAAGTCCGCTGACGGCATAATTCAGTTTACAAAGGGCGCACCCGACGAAATATTAAAGTGCTGCACAAAAATATTAAAGGACGGCGCAGTTAAAGACATTACCGACGAGGACCGCAAAGCTGTTATGACGCAGAACAAGGCTTTTGCAGACAAAGCTTTGAGAGTTCTTGCCTTAAGCTACAAGGAGCTTGACACAATTCCTCAGGAGCCTAAAGCTGAAGAGGTTGAAAAGGAATTGATATTCTGCGGACTTGTAGGTATGATTGACCCCGTAAGACCCGAGGTTAAGGCTGCTATTGAGGAGTGCCGCACCGCAGGTATAAGACCTATTATGATTACGGGCGACCATAAGGATACAGCTGTTGCAATAGCTTTGGAGCTTGGAATTATTACAAGCGCAGACGAGGCTATAATGGGCGCAGACCTTGATGAAATCAGCGACGAGGATTTCGACAGGCTTGTTGAAAAATACTCGGTTTATGCCCGTGTTCAGCCTGAACACAAGACGAGAATAGTCAACGCATGGAAAAAGCGTGGCATGATTACTGCCATGACAGGCGACGGCGTTAACGACGCACCCTCAATCAAGAGCGCAGACATCGGCGTAGGCATGGGTATTACAGGCACCGATGTTACAAAGAATGTTGCTGACATGGTACTTGCAGATGACAACTTTGCAACCATAGTTTCCGCCATTGAAGAGGGCAGAAGAATTTACGATAATATCCGCAAGGCAATTCAGTTCCTTTTAGGCTCAAATATGAGCGAGGTGCTTTCAATATTCTTTGCAAACATCTTCGGCTTTACAATTCTTGAGCCTACACATCTTCTTTGGATTAACCTTGTTACCGACTGCTTCCCGGCACTTGCGCTCGCTATGGAAAAGGGAGAAAGAGACCTTATGCACCGCAGTCCGAGAAAATCCACAGACGGTATATTCTCAGGCGGCGTTGGAATTGATGTTATCTATCAGGGCTTCCTTGTTACCGTACTCACACTCTGCGCTTATGTTGCGGGCGTTATAATGGCGGCAGGCACCAAGATGAGCCTTCTGGAAGTGTTCGCAGTAAATGACTCAACAAATCAGTTCTTACATCAGAACGGTATGACAATGGCATTCCTCACAATGTCAATGTGCGAAATCTTCCACTCAATGAATATGCGTTCACAGCGTGGCTCTGTAATCGGAATGACACTCAAGGGCAATGTAAACAAGTACCTCGCTCTTGCAGCTCTCGGCTCACTCATTCTTACCACTACGGTTATATATGTACCCTTCCTTGCAAAAGCATTTGATTTTGCTCACATTTCATTGCAGGAATATGCTACGGCACTTGCGCTTGCGTTTGCAATTATTCCTCTTGTTGAAATTATAAAGGCTATACAGAGAGCCATAGCAAAGAATAAGTAATTCAAAAAGCATAATACAGATTTAATAAAAGCTCCCTCAGCGAGGGGGCTTTTACTTTTCTTTATATGAACAAATATTTTAATTTCTTGCAACAGTCTGTGCTTTATGATAGTCTATTGTTATGAAAGGCCTTTTGGTGAGAATATTCTCAAAGGAGTGGGAAAAATGGTTGACGCAAAGGTTTTGCTGAAATGCGCACAGTCAGGCAATGCCGATTCCTTCGGCGTGCTTTACAGTATGTACGCCAAAGAGCTTTATCTTTATGCCTATAAATTTTTAGGCAACAAAGAGGATGCAGAGGACGCAGTTCAGCAGGCAAGCCTTCAGGTATATAAAAGTATTGCTTGCGTAAAAAATGCCGACAGCTTTAAGGCTTATTATTTCAGAGCGCTCTCAAACACGGCAAAAAGCATGCTTGCAAAAAGAACTTTACATACAGTCGGTGAAGAGGAGCTTGAAAATGCCGAGGCAGACGAACACACCGAAAATCAGGCAATAAATTCTTCTTTAATTGAAGGTGCGCTTGCCCAATTAAAGCCTGAGGACAAAGAGATAGTTCTGCTTTCGGTTTTAAGCGGATTTTCCTCGGGAGAGATTGCAAAAATCACAGGCTATACAAGTTCAACCGTTCGCTCAAAGCTTGCGAGGGCTTTAAAAAAGCTGCGTCAGGAGCTTGAGAAATAATTACGAAAGGAGTCTATGCGAAATGGCAGACAATAATAAAGATTTTAAAGAATATTTGCATGATGAAATGCTTAAAGATGCAGGCGAGCTTCCCGTCTCGCTTTCACAGCAGAATATAACGGACCTTGTAAACGGTACGCCGCAGACAAAGAAAAAGGGCATTGCAAAAAAGGTTATATCAATAGCGGCAAGCTTCGCAATAATTTTTGTAGCGGCAATAATCGGTATAAAGCTTTACAAGCCGCAGGTTAAACCCATTGCGCCCGTTGAAAAAAGCGACAGCAAGGTTTACACCAGCAATTATGCAGAAATACAGAGCTTTTTCAAGTCGCTCAAAAGTCAGATGCGCTATGAAGCCTTCAGCGACAGCGCAAATATAAATTTCTTTTTCGGAGGCAGCAGAAGCAAGGATTCAATAATCGAGTATAACGCAGCCGGCATCGCTGAAGCCCCGACATCACAATCAACAACACAGTCAACAGCCACAGCCTCCCACAGCAAAACCGACCTGCAGGTTGAGGGCGTTGACGAGGCGGATATAGTTAAAAATGACGGCAAATACCTTTATGTAATAAACGGTACAAGTCAGAATTCGTTTATAATTGCAGACCCGTCAGACCCAAAGAATATTAAAATTGCTTCCGAAATTGAGCTTGATATGTCAAACGACTACAACATCTATGCTCACGAAATGTTTGTAAATGGCGACCTGCTTATTGTTATTACCGAAATTTACCCGAGGACAAATATTGATGAGTACAGACGGGTTTATACGGGTTGCTATTATATGGGAAGCTCGGGCGAAAAGCTCGGCGTGTTGATTTATGACATAAAGGACCGTACAAAACCCGTGCTTAAAAACAGCTATGAGCTTGACGGCAGTTATGTTACCGCCCGTATGACAGACGCAAAATTACTGCTTATTTCAAATTACTGCGTACCGCTTCTTGAGGATGATAAAGAGCTTGAAAAAGCGTGTATTCCGTCATACTGGGTAAACGGCAAGCAGTACAGTATGCCTGCGGAAAAAATAAATATCATCAAAGACAACAAGGACGACACCTACACGCTTGTTATGCAGCTTGATACCGACTCTGACAACGAGCCTGAAACAGCCGCAATACTCGGCGGTACAAATGATGTTTACTGCAACAAAACCGACCTTTACCTTGCAAGAACAGAGTATGAAGAGAATTCCGAAAAATACTCGGTAAGCACAGGTATTTACCGCTTCAGCCTTGTTGACGGCGCACAGTACAAATCAAGCTGTCAGATTAAGGGCGACATACTCAACCAGTTCTCGATGGACGAATACAACGGTTATTTCAGAATTGCAACCTCCGATTTCAATGAGGAAAGCTATATCACCGTGCTTGACAAGGAATTAAATCTTGTTGGTCAGCTTTCGGGCATAGGCAAGGGTGAGGACATTTACGCTGTCAGATTTATGGGCGACACGGCTTATGTGGTAACCTTCTACCAGACAGACCCTCTGTTTGTAATCGACCTTTCAAACCCCGAAGCGCCTGAAATTGTCGGCGAGCTTAAAATACCCGGTTTTTCAAATATGCTTTACCCCTACGGCGAAAACAAGCTCATAGGAATAGGCGTTGACGGTGACGAAAAAGGTTCAAACGGCAAACTTAAAGTTTCGCTTTTCGACATAAGCGACAGAAAAAATCCAAAAGAAATCAGCAAAGCAATCTTCGGCGAGGCAAATTATTCCGAGGCTCAGTATAATCATAAGGCGTTTATGTACTTCAGCGACACAGACGAGTTTGCAATTCCCGTTGTTTCCTACGGCTACGACACAAGCAATTACCTTTGCTCTTTCAGAATTGAGGGCGACAAAATCACTCAGTACAAAAAATACGAGCCTGAAAGCAAATTCAGCGATATTCAGAGAGGCGCATATATAGGCGACACGGTATTTACGGTTTCAGACAATGCAATTACAGCATTTGACAGACTAAGCACACAGCTGCTCTCAGAAATTACGCTTTCAGATATAACCTTTGTTGACACAACCGAGCCGGTAATTGTTATCAACTGACAAATTTTAAAGGGGCAGACTTTAAGGTCTGTCCCCTTTCTTTTGTATAACAGCAAAAAATTCTTGACAAAAATTTTACATAAGAATATAATATAGCAAATAAAAAGTATTGATCGGGAAAAGTAACACGGTCACATTTTACCAAGAGAGCGGAGGAAGCTGGAAATCCGTTAAAATGCCCGTGCGAAGAACACCCGTGAACTGCAATCTGAAAGCTAAGGCAAGTAGGTGCGTCGGGGCGACCGTTATATCGCAGGGCTTTATATGAAGCTGTTGAGTGGCTCTTTTGAGCAAAATAGGTGGTACCACGGGTTACAGTTGCTCGTCCTATTGGTTAGGATGACAGCTGTTATTTTTTTATATTTCGGAGGAATTATTATGAAACACACAGACATCAGAGAGGTTATGAACAGCAAGGAGCTTTTAGGCAAAACTGTTACTGTTTGCGGCTGGGTGCGCACAGCAAGAGACTCAAAGAATGTTGCCTTCCTTGCGCTTAATGACGGCACAACCTTAAATCATTTGCAAATAGTTATTGACAAGCAGGGCGGCAAGGAGCTTCCCGCAGAAGCCGGCAAGCTCGGCGCATCGCTTAAGGTTGAGGGCGTTGTTGTTGAAAACCCCAATAACAATTCACACGAAATAAACGCTGAAAATATAACTGTTTTAGGCACATGCCCCGAGGATTATCCGCTTCAGAAAAAATTCCAGAAGCTTGAAACGCTTCGTGAAATGCCTCACATAAGAGTCCGTACAAACACCTTTAATGCAGTTTTCAGAGTGCGCTCGGTAATGGCTGCCGCAATTCACCGCTTTTTCCAGGAAAAAGGCTTTGTTTATGTCAATACACCGCTTATAACAGGCAGCGACTGTGAGGGCGCAGGCGAAATGTTCAAGGTTACAACCATAGGCTATTCCGACAAATACGAAAGCGAAGAAGATTACTATGCCGATGACTTCTTCGGTCAGAAGGCAGGTCTGAGCGTTTCCGGTCAGCTCGAGGGCGAGGTTGCAGCTATGGCGATGGGTAAGATTTATACCTTCGGACCGTCCTTCAGAGCAGAAAATAGCAATACGCTCCGCCATGTTTCCGAGTTCTGGCATGTTGAGCCTGAGGTTGCATTTGCAGAGCTTCCCGACATCATTGAGCTTGCAGAGGAAATGATTAAATATATTATTAAAGATTATATGGAAAAATGTCCCGACGAGCTTAAATTCTTTGAAGAGCGTTTTGAAAAGGGACTTACCGACAAGCTCAACAATGTTCTTAATAATGAGTTTGAAATAGTTGATTATACAAAGGCTATTGAAATCCTCAAGGCTTCGGGTGTTGAATTTGAGTATCCTGTTGAATGGGGCTGCGACCTCAAGAGCGAACACGAAAGATATATCACAGAGCAGGTTTATAAAAAGCCCGTATTCCTTATCAACTATCCAAAGGAAATTAAATCCTTCTATATGAAGCAGAATCCCGACGGTAAAACCGTTGCCGCAACCGATTTGCTTGTACCCGGCGTAGGTGAAATCATAGGCGGCAGCGAAAGAGAAGCTGACTATGACAAGCTTATCAAGGCTATGAATGACAGAAACATGAATCTTGACAACTATCACGATTACCTTGACCTTCGCAAATACGGCAGCGTGCCTCACGGCGGATTCGGCTTAGGCTTTGAAAGAATGATTATGTATGCTACCGGTATGGCAAACATAAGAGATGTCATACTTTACCCGAGAACGGTAGGCAACATCAGATAGGAGTAAAATATGAGTACATTGGTATTTCCGAAAGGCTATAAATCCATTCTCTCACAAAGAGATACTCAGAAGGCAATCAAGCTGACAAAGGACACTTTTCAAAAAAAGCTGGCAGAAGCACTGAATCTTGACAGAATTACAGCTCCGCTTATGGTCACGAAGGAATCCGGTCTTAATGACGACCTCAACGGCTTTGAAAGAAAAGTGCATTTCACCATGAAAGAAATTGACGGCATCGCAGAGATTGTTCAGTCGCTTGCGAAGTGGAAAAGAATGGCGCTTTACAATTACGGCTACGAGGCGGAAGAGGGCATTTACACCGACATGAACGCCATCCGCCGTGACGATGAGTGCGACAATCTCCACTCGCTTTTCGTTGACCAGTGGGACTGGGAAAAGGTTATTACCCGTGAGGACAGGTGCGTTGATTACCTTAAAGCAACGGTACAGAAAATTATTACTGCCCTTGTTCAGACAAATGAGAAGCTCAAAGCCGCTTATCCGCAGCTTAAAACCGAAATATGCGAAGAGGTTTTCTTCATCACCACGCAGGAGCTTGAGGATATGTACCCCGACAAATCGCCGAAAGAGCGTGAAAACCTTATTGTAAAAGAGCATAAAACAGTATTTCTTATGCAGATAGGCGACATACTCAAAAGCGGTCAGCGCCATGACGGCAGAGCGCCCGACTATGATGACTGGGAGCTTAACGGCGACATTCTTATATGGAACAGCGTGCTTGAGTGTGCATTTGAAATTTCCTCAATGGGCATAAGAGTTGACGAAAAATCTCTTCACTCACAGCTTGAAAAGGCTTCGGCACTCGGCAGAGAGGAATTTCCGTTCCATAAGGGCATACTTGAAAAAAGACTTCCGCTGACAATAGGCGGCGGCATAGGTCAGTCAAGACTTTGTATGCTGCTTTTGGGCAAAGCGCACATAGGCGAGGTTCAGGTTTCAATCTGGCCCGGGCAGATGCGTGAAGAGTGCGCAGAACATTCAATTTATCTGTTATAATTAAATAAATATTAAAATAACCCGAAGCAGTCTGATACTGCTTCGGGTTTAAATTTTCTTATAAAAATGAAAAAAACCGTACTGTATACGGTTTCTTTCACAAAAAAGGGGGTTAGGATTGTATATGAAAAAAAGTTATGGTTATATATAAACTCGCCGAAGCGAGAGAAAGAACGAATTCGGAAGCTCTTATGTGCTTCAAAGCTCGTCTCTTTTCTTTTGTGAACATATAATAACACCGTTTGTAATAATTGTCAAGTGTTTTTTCACAAATTTTTATAAAAATATTTGTGCAATTTACCCGACCATATTTTTTAAGCTAAATAAAATCCTGTATTACCGTCCGTTTTTGCCGCTTTTTACTTGTTTTTGGTGAATTTTCACTCACCTTTTTTGAATATATTTTTCGGCAAAATCACAAACGATATAATAAATTTATTATTTTCATAATAAAATTTATAAAAAATTCGTTGCAACGGTTTATTTCTTCTGCTTATTATGATAAAATATAATGATTAAGTTTTTCGGGTGATTTAATGGATGTTATCCCTTACAATTCAAGAGATTTATATTATAAAAGCGAGTTCGGCGCAGTAAAAGAAGGTACTGTACTCAAATTCAGGCTTGTACTGCCCCGTTCCTTTACGGCTAACGGAGCAACTCTTTGTATACGCAGGGACAGCGAGCAGGAATTCACCGAGCACGGTATGCTCTGGGCAGGTATGTACGGCGAGAGCAACGAAGTCTGGGATATTGAATTCACCCCTGAAACAAGCGGTCTTTACTGGTACAGGTTTAATATATATTCCCCCTGGGGTCAGAGTACGCTTTACAATGACGGAAACTCTGTCGGGACCTTTGAGGCGGCAAAGGCTTCGGGCGACTGGCAGCTTACCGTTTACAGCAAGGACTATACTACACCCGAATGGCTTAAGGGCGGCATAATTTATCAGATTTTTCCCGACCGTTTTTACAATTCCGGCAAGAAAAAAAGCGGCGTGCCTGCCGACAGACTGCTTCGTACAGACACAAACAATTTACCGTACTGGCGTCCCGACGAAAACGGCAAGGTGCTTAACAACGATTATTTCGGCGGCGATTTAAAGGGAATTGAAGAAAAGCTCCCGTATCTCACGGAGCTTGGAGTCAGCTGTATATATCTTAATCCGATTTTTGAAGCACACTCAAATCACCGTTACAACACTGCAGATTACTTAAAAATCGATCCGCTTCTCGGCAAAGAAAAGGATTTTGTAAGCCTTTGCAATTCTGCTCATAAATGCGGAATCAGAATAATTCTTGACGGCGTGTTTTCACACACGGGAGATGACAGCATTTATTTCAACAAATACAGCCGTTACGGCGACGGCGGAGCATATAATTCAAAGCGTTCTCCGTATTACAAGTGGTATGATTTCTGGCACTATCCCGACAGCTACCGCAGCTGGTGGGGCTTTGAAACTCTGCCCGAGGTCAACGAGGAATGTGAGGACTATATAGAGTTTATTACGGGCAAAGACGGAGTTATAGAAAAATGGCTTAAGCTCGGCGCTGACGGCTGGCGTCTTGATGTTGCAGACGAGCTTCCCGATGTGTTTATTGACGAGGTCCGAAAGGCTGTAAAGAGAGTTAAGCCCGACGCCGTTATGCTCGGTGAGGTCTGGGAGGACGCTACCAACAAATTCTCATACGGTGAGCGCAGAAGATTTTTGCTGGGCAAGCAGTTTGACAATGTTATGAATTATCCGTTTGCAAACGCTGTGCTGAGCTTTGCCCGTTTCGGCGTAGCAGAGGATTTTGCAAAGAAAATAATGTATACAGTTGAAAATTACCCTGCCCCTGCGCTTAATATTATGATGAATCACATAGGCACTCACGACACTATGCGAGCCATAACCGCACTTGCAGGCGAAAGCTGTGAAAACAGGGACAGAGCCTGGCAGGAGCAGCACCATAAGCTCAGTAAAAAGGATTATAAAAAGGGCGTTGAGCTTTTAAAGCTTGCGGCGGCAATTCAGTTCATGCTGCCGGGTGTGCCGTCTATTTATTACGGCGACGAAACAGGCATGCAGGGCTATAAGGACCCGTTTAACCGTTGCTGCTTTGACTGGAGCAATAAAAACGGTGAGCTTTTGTCATATTATAAGCGTCTGGGTGAAATCAGACGGGAAAGCAGCTGCCTTCGGGAAGGTAAAATAAATTTCATCTCCTCAATGCTCGGCTGTGTTGCTTTTGAACGAGTTGACGGCGACGAGGGACTTTTGTTAATAGCAAACAGAAACGAGGAGGCTATATGCTATAACCTCCCCCAAAAATGGCAGAACGCCTATGAACTTCTTTACGAAAAGAACATCTCCGACAGCGTTTATATAGAGCCTATGAGCGCAGTAATACTGCAAAAGGATTTTTAACAATCACCTTAAAATAAAATAGGTTATAAGAGAGCCGACTGCCGCTGCCGCAAGCAGCTTCAAAGAGGCAATCACTATTGCAGACAGACGGCTTTTGTTCGGTTGCGGCACGGCTGCCGTGTCTATTGCTTTTATAAAGCTTTCCCTCAGACTCTTTTCGCTTAAATTGGAATACTCAGGCTTTACAAACAGAAAAGCCTTCTCGAAATACTGTGTTTCTGTGTCATGAATTTCAAGCACCTGTCGGTTTACTCCCTTAACCATTTTTACCACTCCTTATTTAATACGGTTTTAGTATTAAATATTTTTGTTTTTTTATACTCTTTCGGCAGGTTTTTGTACGGATTTTTTGTGTCAATATGGTATTTTTAACAAAAAAATTGTTTTCATTTTTTATACAAAGAGTATAATTTGATTTGAACATTTTTGTTCAAAACAATGTTCAAAATGTTAATAAGTCCCTCAAAAAATGACGATTTCTCCATTTTTCGAGCTGTTTTTTAAAATTGTCCATAACTTTTGTGCAAAACCCGAACTTCTACAAAAAGTTATATTCGCTTTACATTTTATACAAGCTGTAGTAATTTTTTAAGTAAATTTTTCAAAACACTTTGTGCAAATTTACCTTATGAATATCGCATCAAAAATTTTGTGATTTTTGTATGTATAACCGGATGTGAAAGAACTATGAAAAAGGAATTTAAAATCAAAGCTCCCGAGGTATTTAACCTTGAACTGACACTCGACTGCGGTCAGGCTTTTCGCTGGGAAAAGGATGAAAACGGAGCTATGTGCGGCGTTATAGGCAACACGCTTTACAAAATCAAACAGGAAAACGGCGAGCTGAGCTTTAACTGCGGCAAAGAGGAATTTGACAGCGTGTTGCGTGATTATCTCGACTTTGACAGGGATTACAAAACGCTTACGGAGTCTTTTTTTGCCGACGAGCATCTGAAAGCTGCAGTTAGCGAATTCAACGGCATAAGAATATTGCATCAGCAGCCGTGGGAGACGCTCTGTTCGTTCATTATTTCGCAGAACAACAACATTCCGAGAATTAAAGGAATTATAAAAAGGCTGTGCGAAAGCTTCGGCGACGAAATCGAAGAGGGCTGGTATTCCTTCCCCGACGCAGAAAGACTTTGCGGATGCACCGTTGAGGATTTGGCACCGCTTCGCTCGGGGTTTCGTGCAAAGTACATAATCGACGCTGCTGAAAAGGTAGCTTCGGGCGAGGTCAATTTTGAAAAAATTAAAAGCTCCGATATTTCCTTCGGCAGAGAGGAGCTTATAAAAATAAAGGGTGTGGGCAAAAAGGTTGCGGAATGTACCCTGCTTTACGGTTTCGGCAAGGATGAAGCCTTCCCCGAGGATGTCTGGGTTAAAAGAATTATGGCAGAGCTTTACCCCGACGGTATGCCCGAATGCACCAAAGGCTATGAGGGTATAGCACAGCAGTATCTCTTCCATTGGCGAAGAAATTCAGAAAGCTTTAAATAAAAAACACAAAGAGGTATTATATGGCTTCGGACAAAGCGTATCTTGACTACATACTTGAACAGCTCTCCGAGTGTGAGGGCATCACATACCGTGCCATGATGGGCGAGTATATAATTTACTGCCGTGGCAAAATAATAGGCGGTATTTACGACAACCGTTTTCTTATAAAGCCTGTAAAATCGGCAAAGGCGCTTATGCCCGACGGAGTTTTTGAATTGCCGTATGAGGGCGGCAGTAAAATGCTTTCTGTCAGCGAAACCGACGACAGAGAATTTCTCAAAAAGCTTGTTGAGTCAATGCTTGACGATCTGCCCGAGCCTAAAAAGAAGAATAATTTGTAAAATTGTAATTTTGTTGTTGAGAAATTTGCATTATAAGGTTATAATATATAATAATATAATTTAAGAATATATTAAAATGGGATTTTGTTTGTACATAAGCAGATCAGGAAAGGAAGTTGAAATATGTTATTTTCACAGGATATAGGTATTGACCTCGGCACTGCGAACACGCTTGTATTTGTTAGAGGCAAGGGCATAGTTATAAGAGAGCCTTCGGTTGTTGCAGTTGATGTCAGCGCTTATCCGCAGAAGGTTGTTGCTGTCGGCGACAAAGCAAAGCAGATGATAGGCAGAACACCGGGCTCAATTACCGCAGTCAGACCGCTTAAGGACGGCGTTATTGCCGATTTTGATATTACCTCGGACATGCTTAAGGAATTTATTAAAATGGCTATAAGCTCTTCTCCGTTTTCAAGGGCAAGAGTGCTTATATGTATTCCCTCGGGTGTTACGGAGGTTGAAAGAAAGGCTGTTCACGATGCTGCCCGTTCGGCAGGCGCAAAATATGTAAGCCTTATTGAAGAGCCTATGGCAGCGGCTATCGGCGCAGGGCTTCCCGTTTCGGAGGCTGTCGGCAGTATGGTTGTCGACATCGGCGGCGGTACTTCGGAGGTTGCTGTTATTTCTTACGGCGACATAGTTACTGCTCAGTCGGCAAGAGTCGCAGGCGATAATTTTGACGAAGCTATAATCGCTTATATCCGTAAAAAGCACAATCTTCTCATAGGCGAAAGAACTGCTGAGGATATTAAAATTAAAATCGGCTCTGCGTACCCATATGACGGTGAGGGCGCTATGGATGTCAAGGGCAGAAACCTGCTTGACGGACTTCCCAAGAACATTGAAATCACCTCAGAAGAGGTCAGAGAAGCTCTTTCAGACCCAGTTAATCAGATTCTTGACACAGTTAAATCAACGCTTGAAAAGACTCCGCCCGAGCTTGCGGCTGACATCATTGACCGTGGCATAATGCTCACAGGCGGCGGCGCACTGTTAAGAGGTCTTGACAAGCTTATTTCAATAGAAACAAAAATTCCCGTACACATTGCGGAAAATCCGCTTGACTGCGTTGTTGACGGTACAGGCATCTGCCTTGAAAACGCATCACTGACAGCCAAGAAAAATTATGTTTAATTGTTAGGGGCGATTTACGAATCGCCCGTTTCCCGTTATTATGAACTCTCAAAAAGGCAGGTGAAAGCATGAGAAGCTTTATCAAAAGTAAAATTTTCAGGGTATTGCTGACTGTTGCGGTAATACTTCTTGCAGGCATTGCTGTCGGCGCTACTGTCAGCTCTCATTCTTCACCCGTCACATCTGCAGTCAGTACTGTTTTTTCGCCGCTTTCACGCTTTTCCTCATTTGTGGCAAGTAAATTCGACCGTTTTACAGGCGGATTTATTTCGTCAAGTTCATACAGGGACAGAGTAGCCGACCTTGAGAGTCAGGTTGCCGATTATCAGAGCAAGCTTGTGGAATATGAAAAGCTTAAAAAGCAGGTTGAGGCTTATAAAAACTTCCTTGAAGTTAAAGAAAAAAATCTTGACTTTCAGTTTACCGCAGGCACGGTAATCGGCAGGGATTCCGCCGATGCTTTCGGCTCGTTTGTGCTTAATTGCGGCTCGTCTGACGGTGTCAGCGTCAATGACCCCGTTATAAGCGGCGAGTACCTTATAGGCGTTGTCAACGAGGTTACTCCCACCACCTGCGTAGTGCTTTCGGTTGTCGACCCGAAGGTTAATACTGCGGCTTATGAAATACGCACAGGCGAAATGGGTTACACCGAAACCACCGTGAAGCTTGCAATGAACGGAAAAATGAGATTTTCGGGGCTTACCAAGGACACGGCAATAGCCGAGGGCGGTATTGTATGTACCTCGGGTGTCGGCGGAGTGTACCCGAGAGGCTTGATTATAGGCACTGTTACAAAGGTTGCCGCTGACGAAGGCGACATAGCCTACTATGCCGAGCTGGAGCCTGAAATAGACATCAACGAGGTTCAGGACGCCTTTGTTATTACGGATTTCGAGGGTAAGGGCGATGCGTAAGACAACACAGAAGCTGCTTGTCAGACGCCTTGTCTTTGCCGCAGCTGTAATTCTTATAAATATTTTACAAAACACAAGAGGCTTTTTCCCCGAAATCTTCGGGGCAAGAGCATTTTTGCTTATTGCGCTTGTTGTCTGCATAGGTATGTTTGAAAGGAAAATAACAGGCGCACTTTTAGGGCTTTTCGCAGGTGCGCTGTGGGATATGTCAATTCCCGACGGCAGCGGTTACAATGCGCTTATACTTATGCTTTTTGCCGCCGCTTGCGGATTTCTAATTACCGTGCTTATGCGTAACCATTTGCTTACGGCAATAATTCTTTCTGCCGCCGCATGCATAATATATGCGCTTTTATATGTGCTTTTCTTTGTTGTTGCGGCAGGCATAACGGATTCGGGCAGACTGCTTTTAAGCTTTTATCTGCCAAGCGTAATTTATACTGTTGCGCTGACGCCCGTATTCTACTTTGCAGTAAGGTGGCTGATGAAGCTTACCGCTATTGAAGAGAAATTTTAATTTCTGCCTTAATTTTTCAGAAAGGAGTGGCTTCGTATGGAGGAAAACCGAAAGCTTATCAAAAAAAGAACGACGGCTTTTATTGTTGTAATTGTCCTCATTTTTGCGGCTTTTATTATTGATTTGTTCAGTATACAGATTATAAATGCCGAGCAGTACACCTCGCAAAGAGTTGCGCTCAGCCGTGCAGACACCACCATTGAAGCCGCAAGGGGCGAAATTCTTGACTGTAACGGCAAACCGCTTGTTACCAACAGACAAATAAATTCCGTTATTTTCAACGGCTCGTACTTCCCCTCAACCAAAGAGCAGGAGCAGAGAAATGAAATTATAATTTCGCTTATCCGTCTGACAGAAAGCTATAATGCGCAGTGGAATTTTGAAATACCGCTTTATCTTGACGAAAACGGCACTGTGCAATTCAAGCCCGACAGCGAAGCGGATATTAAGCTTTTGAAATCAAAAAGCATACTGTATCTCAACGAATATGCAACAGCTCAAAACTGTTTTGACGAGCTTAAAGAGAAATTCAGCCTGCAGCAGTATTCAGACATTGATGCGCTGAAAATCGGCTCGGTTTGCTACTCTCTTAAAAAATCCGTTTTTTCTGTTACAAACCCCTATACCTTTGCAGATGATGTTTCGGTAGAGCTTGCCTCTGCCATTAAGGAAAATTCAAGATTTTACCAGGGTGTTGAAATCAAGGTCGTTTCTGCAAGACAGTACCTTGACGGCACCGTTGCGCCGCATATTATAGGCGTTGTCGGCAAGCTCAACGCTCAGGAATACAAAAACAAATCTGAAGAATACAGCATTGCAACAAGCGACGAAACGCTTACAGCAGAGCAAAAGCAGACCTTAAAGCTTCGTGCTTATTCAATGAATGACACCATAGGCAAATTCGGACTTGAAGCATCTATGGAGCAGTATTTAAGAGGCACTAACGGCATTGAAAGCACCATTACCGACTCAAAAGGCAACAAGACAACGGAATTGTCCGTAAAGCCTGTTCAGGGGGATACGGTTGTGCTTACAGTTGACTCCGATTTACAGCTCAAGGTTCAGCAGGCTCTCGGCAATTTCGTAGAAGCCAACCGCACCAACAAGGCAATTCCTGCGGTAGGTGCGGCAGTTGTTATGGATGTTAATTCGGCGGCGGTGCTTGCCTGCGCCACCTACCCGAGCTATAATCTTGAAACATATTATCAGGATTATTCGGCTCTTTCGCAAAACAAAAGCTCACCCTTGTGGAACAGAGCTTTGCAAAGCACCTATGAGCCGGGCTCAACCTTTAAGCTCTCCGTTGCGCTTGCAGGTCTTGAGGAGGGCGTTATTACCAAGGACACCCGCTTTGTCTGCAATCACATTTACAGCGCATTCAAAGACACACAGTTCAAATGCTTAGGCTATCACGGCTCTATAAGCGTTGCCGAAGCACTTAATCAGTCATGTAATATATTCTTCTACGAAACAGGCAGACAGCTCGGCATTGAAAAAATGAACGATTACTGTTCAAGGCTCGGCTTGGGTCAGAAAACAGGCGTTGAAATAAGCGAATCAACAGGCGTGCTTGCAAGCATATCTTACCGTGAGGCTCACGGCGGCACATGGTACCCCGGCGATACCGTACAGGCGGCAATCGGTCAGTCCGACAACCTGTTCACGCCCATACAGCTTTGCAATTATGTTGCAACCATTGCAAACGGCGGCACCCGTTACAAAGCGCATTTTGTAAAAAGCGTAAAATCCGCCGATTTTTCCGAAACTGTCATTGACAGCACGCCCATAGTTTTAAACGAAACGGGCATTTCACAGCAAAGCATAAATACCGTTAAAGAGGGTATGATGCGATACGGCGCAAGAGTGCCTGCTTTAAGCGCACTGCCTATGCCGGTTGCCGCAAAATCAGGTACTGCCGAATCAAAGGCAAAGGTCAACGGCAAAATAGAATCGGGTCTTAACGGCTTTATGGTGTCGTTTGCGCCTGCTGACAAGCCCGAAATTGCAGTTTGCGTTGCTATTGAAAATCTTAACAGCGGTACTGCGACAGCGGCTCTCGTTGCCGACATTTACAGGGCATATTTCGGTGTTACAAGCGAAGTAAATCAGTCAAGCGCTTACAACACATTGCTTAACTGAAGGAGTTAAAAATGGCTGAAAAAATCTTGGTATTATCAGGTAAAGGCGGAGTAGGGAAATCCACCGTCACGGTTTGTCTTGCAGAGGCTCTGACAAGGCTCGGACGCTCCGTGCTTTGCATTGACGCCGATGTAGGCTTCCGCAGTCTTGACCTGATTGCAGGCACGGGTACCGAAACGGTTTACAACTGGCTTGATGTAATTGACAAAAACTGCGACGCAAAAGCGGCTCCCGTAAAGAAAAACGGTACATACTCGGTACTGTCGGCTCCGTCTGAATTTTCTTCTTCAATCACCTGTGAAAGCGTTGAAGATATGCTCGGTCAGTATGACAGCGATTATGATTTTATATTTGTCGACTCCCCTGCGGGAAGCGATGAAATTCACAGCTTTTTTGCCAAAGCCTGCAATAAGGCTCTGCTTGTGGTAACTCCCGACGCTGTCTGTGCAAGAAGCGCCGAGGTCGCAGTGCGCAAGGCTGAAAATGCAAATGAAGCTATTGAAACAAGGCTTTTAATCAACCGCTTTAACAAATCCGAAGTGCTCTCGGGTATGCAGTTGAAGCTTGACGATGTTATTGATATCACCCACACTCAGCTTATAGGTGTAATTCCCGAAAACAGCAGTGTAAGGCTTATTCAGAACGGCGCAGTACCTACCAATTATGCAATGAATTTTTTTACCGACTGTGCCAAAAGGCTCTGCGGCGAGCAGGTTTTGTTTAATATAAAGGATTTTTATTGACCTAATTGTTAAATAACAGTTGAAAAAAAGAGGTTTTTTTGTTATTATATTAAAAATATTTAATTTTTTATGAACGGAGGGTTGGGCCTATGAACATAGCTCTTATGGCACACGACGACAAAAAGGAACTTATGACACAGTTTTGTATAGCATACTGCGGAATACTTTCACGGCACAATTTATGCGCCACAGGAACAACGGGAAAGCTTGTAAGCGAAGCAACCGGACTTAAAATAACACAGTTTTTAAGCGGTTCACAGGGCGGCGACCAGCAAATAGGCGCACGCATAGCCTGTAATGAAATAGACCTGTTGCTTGTGTTCAGGTCGCTTGAGCCAAAGCCCAACGAACCTAAAGAGGCAACGCTTTTAAGACTTTGCGATGTTCATAACATTCCCGTAGCTACAAATATTGCAACTGCGGAGGCTCTTATACACAGCCTTGACAGAGGCGATCTTGATTGGCGTGACATCGTCAATCCGAAAAATAACTGAGAAAACGCTCCTTCCTCACTGGAGGGGGCAATTCTATAAAGGAATGAAATAAATGGCACTTATTACAAATGCAATAAAAGGCACGCTCGACACCCTGCCCTCAGAAAGCTATAAGGTTCAGTATGTAGAAGCGGCTATGCGTGAAATTGCCGAGAATTACGGCTTTTATGAAATGCGCACTCCTGTTTTTGAGCACACCGAGCTTTTTCAGCGCTCCGTAGGCGAAACTACCGATGTTGTTCAGAAAGAAATGTATACCTTTAACGACAAGGGCGGCAGGTCAATTACGCTTCGTCCCGAGGGTACGGCAGGTGCGGCAAGAGCTTTTCTTGAAAACGGACTTTTCAACGAGGCTATGCCGCAGAAAATTTATTATCTCACCTCCTGCTACCGTTATGAAAAACCGCAGGCAGGCAGATTAAGAGAATTTCACCAGTTCGGTGTTGAGTGCTTCGGTGCTCCGACTGCAGCGGCTGATGCAGAAATAATTCTGCTTGCAAATGAAATCTTCAATTACCTCGGCATTAACGGGCTTTCGCTCGAAATAAATTCAATAGGCTGTCCCGAATGCCGTAAAAAATATCAGCAGGCTTTAAGAGAGTATTTTACGGCGCATATTGATGAGCTGTGCGACACCTGCAAGTCAAGACTTGAGAAAAACCCGATGAGAATTCTTGACTGCAAAAGCCCTGCGGACAAGGAAATAGCAAAGGGCGCACCGAAAATTCTCGACTACTTGTGTGAGGATTGCAACGCTCATTTTGAGTTAGTTAAAAAATATCTAACAGCCAATAATGTTGAATTCACAGTTAACCCTGCTATTGTAAGAGGTCTTGATTATTACACAAGAACCGTATTTGAATTCGTTTCAAATGAGATCGGCGCACAGGGTACCGTGTGCGGCGGCGGCAGATATGACGGTCTTATTGAGGAAATGGGCGGCAAGCCGACTGCTGCATGCGGCTTCGGTCTGGGAATTGAAAGACTGTTGCTTTTAATGGAAGCTCAGCAGACTGCATTCCCCGAAAGAAAAAAATGCGATATTTTTATAGGCTCTATGGGTGAAAATGAAAACCTGAAGGCTTCTCAGCTTGCAACAGACCTTCGCAACGAGGGCTTGGCGGCACAGTTCGACACAGTCGGCAGGTCATTAAAGGCGCAGATGAAATACGCCGACAAAATCGGTGCTTTGTATACAATGGTAATCGGCGCCAATGAGCTTGAAAGCGGTAAAGCCGTACTTAAAAATATGACAGACGGCACCACAGAGGAAATAGAGCTTGAAGATTTTACCGACAAATTCCAATCTGTCGTAATCAAGCAGGCCATGAACGGCTTTGACAGTTTCGGACTTGACGGAATTGATATTAACGATATACTCGGAGGCGGTATAAATGGAAACAATTAACGGCTTGAAGCGTACCGATTATTGCGGAACGCTTACGGCAAAGGATATAGGCAGAACCGTAACCGTATTCGGTTGGGTTCAGCGCCAGAGAGACTTAGGCTCGCTCATTTTTGTTGATTTAAGAGACAGAACGGGCATAGTTCAGCTCGCCTTTGACGAGACTACCGATAAAACCATTTTTGACAAGGCATTTGCGGTAAGAAGCGAATTTGTACTTGCGGCTGTCGGAACGGTAAGAGAGAGAAGCTCGAAAAACCTTGAAATTCCTACGGGAGAAATTGAAATTGAGGTAACGGAGCTTCGTGTGCTTTCAAAGAGCGAGACTCCGCCCTTTGAGATTGCCGAAAATTCACAGACAGGCGAGCTGACAAGATTAAAATACCGTTACCTTGACCTTCGCAGACCCGATTTACAGCAGAATATTATTTTCAGACACAAGGTTGCAAAGGTTACAAGAGACTATTTTGACGAGAACGGATTTATTGAAATTGAAACTCCTATGCTTATCCGTTCAACTCCCGAGGGCGCAAGGGATTTCCTTGTTCCGTCAAGAATTCATAACGGCAGCTTCTACGCTTTGCCGCAGTCGCCCCAGCTTTACAAGCAGCTTTCAATGGTAGCAGGCTTTGACCGCTATATGCAGATTGCCCGTTGCTTCAGAGATGAGGACTTGAGAGCTGACCGTCAGCCTGAATTTACACAGATTGACCTTGAAATGTCTTTCGTTGAAATGGAGGATGTTCTTGAAATCGGCGAAGGCTACATAAAGAGAGTGTTTAAAGATACGCTCGGAATTGATATTCCCACACCGCTCCCCCGTTTAACCTTTAAAGAGGCTATGGAGAGATACGGCTCGGACAAGCCCGACACCCGTTACGGCATGGAGCTTATTGATTTAAGTGAGATAGTTAAAAATACCGAATTTGTTGTATTTAAGGGCGCACTTGAAAACGGCGGCTCTGTAAGAGCAATCAAGGCTGAAAATGCCGCTTCGATTCTCACAAGAAAAGAAATTGACAAGCTTACCGAAATGGCAAAGGGCAGCGGCGCAAAGGGTCTTGCATTTATAAGAATGACAGATGACGGTATGTCCTCATCCTTTGCAAAGTTTATGTCAGAGGCTGAAATGGCAGGCATTACCGAAAAAGCAGAGCTTAAAACGGGTGATGTGCTTCTCGTTATTGCAGACAGCAACAATTCAAAGGTGCTTTCAATTCTCGGCGCACTTCGTCAGGCAGTTGCAAAGAAGCTTGATATAATTCCCGAGGGTCAGTACAATCTTCTGTGGATTACCGAATTCCCGTTCTTTGAGTATGACGAGGAAACGGGCGAGTGGCTTGCCATGCACCATCCTTTCACAGCTCCTATGGATGACTGCCTTGACTACCTTGAAACCGACAAGGCAAAGGTAAGGGCAAAATGTTATGACCTTGTACTTAACGGCATTGAGCTTTCTTCAGGCTCTATAAGAATTACCGACCCCGTACTGCAGTCAAGAATTTTCGATCTGCTCGGACTTTCAAAGGAAGAGGCATATGAGAAGTTCGGCTATCTGCTTGATGCCTTCCGTTACGGCGCACCGCCCCACGGCGGAATGGGCATAGGTCTTGACAGACTTTGTATGCAGATGCTCGGTTGCGAGAGCCTTCGTGATGTTGTGGCTTACCCGAAGGTACAGAATGCCTCGGAGCCGATGACAGAATGTCCTGCACCTGTTGACAATGTTCAGCTGAACGATTTGGGAATTGCGGTTATTAAAACAGAAGAAAAATCAGAATAAACAAATAAAAGAACAGGCTTTGCTAAAGTCTGTTCTTTTTTGATTTTATATGCAAATCTTAATTGACAACCGTTAATTTTTGTGCTATTCTCTTTTTGTTGCAAATTTTGGAAAAGGAGGCAAAAATGATGATTATATTAAGACGCACAAATCTTACCGTTACTGTTCAGAATTACCCAATGAATTCTGTAATAATATGTTTTTGCCCCGAAAGAAGCGAAAATTCCTGTTCTTGCGATTAAACTCTGACTGTTTTATCAGGAATGTTTTTGCACTGTCGGCGGACAGTGCTTTTTTGTTATAAGGCTTGCGAAAGGAGAATTATGAGGTATATTCCCGTAGAAGATCAGGTTAAAGTACCTGTTTTCAAAAACATAGTATATGCTCTGAAGCTCGTCTGCAAAATAGACAAGCGAATGTTGATCTGCTATTTTATAGACTGCATTTCAGATGATGTTTTTGAGCTTTTTGTTCAGAATATTCTGTTTCTTAAAGTACTGCTTACGGTAATTGAGGGCGGCAGCTTTAAGGACTATATGAGAAATTTAATACTGTTTTTTGCAATTTCTTTTTTCAGCAAAGTTGTTCTGTGGTTTGCTGTTTACACCCGTATGGTTTCGACAAAAAACATACTTAAAGGGCTTAACAACCTTGTGTTCAGAAAGGCGTTAAGTCTTGATGTCAGCTGTTATGAAAGCCCCAAATTCTATGACAAGTACCAGAGAGCGACGCTTATTATGACGAGAGGCTATTTTGACGCTCTCTGCTATGATGTTGCGCAGATTTTCAGCGGAATAACCGCTTTTATATGTATAATCACAACGGTTACGGTTATTGACCCGAAGTATCTGTTATTCCTGCTGCCTGTTGTGTTTGTCTTTGTAATTGAATATTTCAAAAGCAAGGCTGTTTACAAAAGAGACCTTAAAATGACCAAAAACAACAGAACAAAGGCATATATTCAGCGTACCGTATTCTTAAAGGACTTTTCAAAGGATATGCGTACCTCAAATATTTTTGCGGTTATTCTTTCAAGGTTTAAAAAGGCTATTGACTCAAATGTTGAAATTCTCAGAAGCTACGGCATAAAGCTGTTTTTATACAGCGTTGTCAGCTCGCTTTTCGGCGAATTCATACCGCTTATAGGTACATACGCATATGCAGGCTATCAGTTCGTTACCGGAACAACCATGACGGTTTCGGGCTTTTCGGTTGTGCTTTCGTCAATAAACTCAATCCGTGAATCCACCTTAAGAATTGCCGACAGCTTTGAGGAACTTACGCAGATGGCTCTGTATTTTCAGTACTTAAAGGATTTCTTTGACTACGAGCCTAAGGTTGTGGGCGGCACGCTCGAAGCAGGCGAATTTGAAAGCCTTGAATTTAAAAATGTTACATTCAAGTACCCGAGCGCAGAGAAAAATGCGCTTGAAAATGTGTCATTCAGAATAAATAAGGGCGACACCGTTGCGGTAGTCGGCATTAACGGCGCAGGTAAATCCACGCTTGTTAAGCTTATGCTTCGTTTTTATGACGCAGACAGCGGCGAAATTCTTTATAACGGCGTTAATATAAAGGAATATGACCTTGACTCTTACCGCAACGCCTTTGCCTGCGTTTTTCAGGATTACAAGAATTTTGCAATATCCGTTTTTGAAAATGTTATGTGCCGTGAATGTACTGAGGAGGACAAGCGCCTTGCTAAAAAAGCTTTGGAGCAAAGCGGTGCATGGGATAAAATCAAAACCTTTGAAAACGGCGGCGAAACCGTTATTACAAGGGAATTTGACGAAAACGGCGCAGGTCTTTCGGGCGGTGAAAATCAGAAGCTTTCAACCGCAAGACTTTTTGCCAAGGATTTTCAGCTTGCAATACTTGACGAGCCGTCAAGCGCCCTTGACCCCATTGCAGAGTACAAAATGTATGAAAATCTTGTAAGTGCTACAAAGAAAAAGACCGTTATTTACATTTCGCACCGACTTTCAAGCGCTGTGCTTTCTGACAGAATTTATGTCATAGGAAGCGGCAGAATCGTCGAAGAGGGCACCCATGCCGAGCTTATGGCAAAGGGCGGCAATTATGCCGAAATGTTTACACTTCAGGCTTCACGCTACAAAGGCGGGGAGGTGGATGAAATTGAGTAAAAGCGTTAAGAAAGAAAAAGAAACCCAGCACTCAATGTTCTCAAACATAATGTTTATTTTAGGCGTTATGTTCAAGCTCTCCCCTGCACTTGTCATAGGCGAGCTTGTAAACGGCGTAATCCGCATATTGCCCGGCAGGCTTGTCAGCGTTATCGGCATTAAATATATTATTGATGTGGTTACCTCCGGCGAAAGGCTTGAAAGAATTTACTACGCAGTCGGGCTGATAGCCGCAATTATTGTAGGCGGCAGAGTGCTTACGCTTATTTTCAGGGAATTCTACTGGAATATGGCGAGGGAAAGGCTTTATTACAGACTTAACAAACAGCTTTACGAAAAGGCGAAAAGCCTTGACCTTGAGAGCTATGACAACCCCGAATTCTACAACAATTTCATACTGACTATTGAGTCCTCGTCGGAAAATATACAGGGCATACTCGGTATGATTCAGTGGTATGTGGGTAATATTGTTTCGTTTATTACCATAGCTTCAATTATTTTTACCATAGACCCGTGGTGTCTTGTTATAATTCTCGGTGTTGTAATTGCTTTTATGCCGATAAGCCGAAAGTTAAGCAAGCTTCAGTACGAAAGACGAATTGACAACACAAAATATCACAGAAGAAGCGACTATTTTCAGCGCATTTTCTATTTGCAGGACTATGCAAAAGAGGTAAGAATGAACAACATAACTCCGCTTTTGCTTGAAAGGTACAATGACGCCGCTGATGATGTTATTGACAACCAGAGAAGATATTATAAAAAGATTTCATTCTTTACGGGCATGCAGGAAATCGGAGTTCAGGGCTTAGGCTTTATGTTTGTTTTGCCGCTTTATCTCGGCTACTGCGTGCTTATAAAGCAAACTCTCTCGGCAGGCGATTTTGTTGCAACCTTCAACGGCGCATATTCAATAGCAATGTCAATCAACTTTTTGACAATCTGGGCTATTGCCCGTTTCTCGGAGCAGGCAAAAACAATAGACAAGTACCGTGGCTTTTTAAAGAGCGATTTCAAAATCAAAGACGGCGAAAAAACTGCCGAGGCAGGCAAGCCGAAAACTATTGAAATCAAAAATCTTTCGTTTACATATCCCGGTAACAGCGAGCCTACGCTTAAAAATATAAATATGACCGTAAAGCCTTATGAAAAAATTGCGCTTGTCGGTTATAACGGCGCAGGCAAAACCACGCTTACAAATTTGCTGCTGCGTTTATATGACGCTACAAGCGGCGAAATACTTGTTGACGGCGAAAACATAAAGGAGGTTACCGTAAACTCCCACCGAAACAGATTTGCGGCAGTTTTTCAGGATTTTCAGACCTTTGCCTGCACTGTCGGCGAAAATGTTGCGCTTGATGTTGACCCTGATAAAAACAGGGTGCTTGAAGCGCTCGGGCATTCGGGCTTCAGCAAGGAATTGCCGAACGGTACTGACACAGAGCTGTTAAGGGAATTTGAGGACTCGGGAATAATGCTTTCGGGCGGTGAAAGCCAGAAGGTCGCTGTTGCAAGGGCGTTTTATAAGGATTGCCCGTATGTAATTCTCGACGAACCGTCGGCAAACCTTGACCCGATTGCAGAATATAATCTTAACAAGGCTATGATGGAAGCCGCAGAGCATAAAACGGTTATATTCATTTCGCACAGACTTTCCACCACCGTAAATGCAGACCGCATTTATGTAATGGAAAACGGTGAAATAATCGACTGCGGCTCACATGATGAGCTTATGGCTAAAAACGGCACATATGCCTATATGTTTAAGCTTCAGGCTGAAAAATACACGAGTGTGGAAGATTAAATTAAAACTTGGCAAAAGAAAAGCAGAGCAGGAAAAACCTGCTCTGTTTTTTAATTTCTTATGCAATTATGTAAAATCTCTTTAATCAGTCAAGAGAAGGAGCGCCTACGGGGCAAGCACCCTCACAAGCACCGCACTCGATGCAGGTGTCTGCGTCGATAACATATTTGCTGTCGCCCTCAGAAATAGCTGAAACGGGGCACTCTTCAGCACATGCACCGCACATAATGCAATCATCACTAATATTGTAAGCCATAAATACAAACCTCCTTATTTATATGGTACAACCACATTGTAGCATATATTTTTAAAATATCAAGTATATTTTTAAATTTTTATTCAATGCCTTTGAGAGCTTCTATCTCGGAGCGTTCAAGCTTTATCTGTGCATCCTTTATAAGTTTAACCTGATGGCGCTCTATTACAAGCGGAGCCGCCTCGGGTCTTTTGTCAAGCTTGATGTGAAGCATTCCCGTAATAAGATTGTTCTCTATAACTGTTCCTCTGCCCTCATGAGTTTCAACGATTGCGCCGACCTTCGGGGTGTGCCGCAGAAGGTGCTCATATGTGTCCTGCTCATATTTAAGACAGCACATAAGTCTGCCGCAGGTACCGCTGATTTTAACGGGATTAAGGCTCATGCCCTGCTCCTTTGCCATTTTGATTGAAACAGGCTGAAAATCACTTAAAAAGGTTTTACAGCAAAGCGGTCTGCCGCATACGCCGAAGCCGCCGAGCATCTTCGCCTCGTCACGCACGCCTATCTGCCTTAATTCAATTCTTGTTCTGAATACTGCCGCCAAATCCTTGACAAGCTCTCTGAAATCCACTCTGCCGTCAGCGGTAAAGTAAAACAGAATTTTACTGCCGTCAAAGGTGTACTCAACATCACAGAGCTTCATATCAAGTCCATGAGCAGCAATTTTCTCCTCACAGATTTTAAGAGCTTTTTTCTCTTTGATGTGATTTTCCTCAACGGTCCTGAGGTCCTCCTCCGTAGCCTTGCGGATTACGGGCTTCAACGGGTTTTTAATCTCTTCGTCGGCAATTTCACGGTTACCGGAAACCACCTCGCCGCATTCAATGCCTCTTGCGGTTTCAACTATTGCGTGGTCGCCTCTTTTAAGCGCCTTGCCGTCGGGGTCAAAATAGTAAACCTTGCCGCCCTCTTTAAACCTTATTTCAACTATTTCAGCCATTTTATTCTCCTTTGGCGTGCTAATCGCCTTAACCGTTTACGGCACCCTTCAATGCCACGGCTGTATTTGTTAAAAGCAAATTATAATTTGCGTTTTGTTTGAATTTTTCCTTAAGCGCAGAAAGCGCATTTATAACGCTGTATATTTTTGTCTGTGAAAGCTTGGCGCAAATGCTCTGCGCTTCATTTTCAAATTCTTTTGAACACATCTGCGCTTTTTTAAATTTAAGTGCCTGTGTAAACATAACTCCGAGGCAGGACATACACTCTTCAAAAAGCTGTTTTTCACTTGCAAGCGGAGATAATGCTTCTACGATTTTCAATTCATTATTTTCGCATAATGCAGACATAATACTGTCTGAAAGCTGTAAAGCCTCGGGCGAAAAGCTCTCCTCTGCGTCGCCCATGCTGATTACTGCCGAGCGGGACAGCACCGTGTCAAGCATTGCATTTTTTGAGGAGCAGGTCATAATAAAATAATCAAAATGCGGCGGCTCCTCCAATATTTTCAGCAGCGCATTTTCGGAAGCGTCATTCATATTCTGCGCTTCCTTTATAATATAAACCTTTCTGTCGGAATCGTTCGGTATAACAAAAGCATCTTTTCTGATTTCACGGCTGGTTTCAACCTTAAAGGTATAGCTCTCTTTTTCTTCACCGAACTGCTTTAAATCGGGATTGCTGTCTGCGGCGCATTTAATACAGGCAGAGCATTTTCCGCAGGGCTTGTCTGTGCCTGTCGACTGACAGAGTATTGCATTTGCCACAAATTTTGCAAATTCTGTTCTGCCTTCAATGTTTGCGCCATCAATTAAAAGCGTGTGCGGAAAGCTGTCATTTTCAATATATGAAGTGAGAATCTTTTTTTCTCTGTCGCTTAGATTAAAATTATCTAAAGTCATATTACACCTCAAATCACAGCGCCTGAGCGAGCGCAATCATTACGGGCATTGTAATAATCGAAATAAAGCTTACAACTGCAATAGTCTGCGAAGCCGCTTCGTTGTCCCTGCCGTATTTGGTAGAGAACATTACCGTGCTGTTCGCCGTAGGCGCAGAGGCAGAAATTGTAAGTGCTGCCAGAAGCACGCCATTCATACCCATAAGTTTATACACAGCTATTGAAACAAGCGGTACGCCTATAAGCTTGATAAGCGCAACAATATAGGTCTGCGAGCGCAGAAACATCTTTTTCAGATCCGTCTGTGAAAGATAAGTGCCGAACATAATCATGGCAAGCGGAGTATTAAGGCTCGCTATATGCGAAACGGGAGCCATAATTATTTCGGGCAGAGATATCTTGAATATAAACAGCGGCAGACCGATAATAACCGAAATCACGCCTGGGTTTAATATAAGAGATTTCGCCTGAAAGCTTCCCTTGCCCTTCATAAGATATATGCCGTATGTAAACTGCAGAATATTAAAGGGAATAAGCACGCCAGAGCAGAAAAATACGCCTTCGCTGCCGAGCACCGCCTCTGCAAGCGGCAGCACCATATAGCCTACATTGCCGAAGGTTACGGCAAATTTATAAACGGCTTTTTCATTCTCGGGCCTTTTGTTGAAAAACGGAATTGACAACACCATTCCTGCAAAGTGAAGTACTGCGCCGCCCAAAAATGAAAGCAAAAGGTTTTTCAGATTTTCCTGAGTATACTCAACTGTCAGAAAAGATTGAATTACAATTGCAGGCGTAACTATATGAAAAAGCAGGTTGTTTGTAAGCCTTGCCGCTTTTTCGGTGTACAGCCCTGTCTTGTCGCAGATAAATCCGACTGCAACAATTATATAAAGTATGGCAACCTGATGCGCAGCCGTAGCTACATTTTGCAAAAACATAAGCAATTAGTCCTTAAAATCAGTCATTAAGGAAGTCGTCGTCAATTTCTTCCTCTTGTTTTTTCTTTTCTTCCTCGTCCTCTATAAGCTCGTCGTCGGAAGCAGGTCTGCCCGTCTCAGCGCAGGCATTTATATAAATAACCGCAAACACGCCGAATGCAAGGTCAGCAGGGTTAAAACCGAAATCCGTTGCAAGTGCGCCGGGCTTTACAAAGGCTGCTGCCAGACGGCTGACACCGATTACAATAGCAAACATAGCGGCAGCCAGACCGTACTTCATAACCTTACGCATTTCGTACTTCTGACAAACCTGAGAAGCCACTCTTGCAAAGGACATAAAGAACAGCATCATAAATATAAGCATAACAAGCTCTAAAAGCAGGTCTGCTACAACCGTAAAGCTGATTTTTGTCATAAAGCGACGGACAATTCTGAACATTGCCCAGAAAAGAGGCATAAGCGCAAGCAGCTTATAATCTCCGAAGGTGGATTTGCCGTCAAAATACGAAAGGGCAAAAATCATAAAGTAAATAACACCCAGAAGTCCGCAAACCGTTCCTATTGCAGACGCAAGCATACCGTTTGTCATAAGGAATGCAAGCAGATTTTCACCCGAAACAAAGGTTGCGATTGACCTTATAATCTGGCTTATGTTTATAGCTACATCAAATGCAAGCCCTGCCGCAAATATTGCCGCACCGATTGCAAGAGTTTTATTTTTACCTCTCGGGGATTTTGAAGCTGTAACCTTACCGCTTAACTGAACAAGCATAATAAGTACAGCACAGAATACCGCAACACCTATATAAAGCGCAAAAACGCTCCAGTTTATGTGTGTGAAAAATCCACTTTTATCTGTTTCGGTAAGCGCAAAAAGCTGATAAATTCTGATGCCTGACAGCAATGCAGTAAAAATACCGAAAAGTATAAAAATTGTTTTAAAAGAAATGTTTTTCTTATTAGCTAAAGAGCTCATTTTGTTGCCGCCTTTCTTATCTTTCCTCAGAGGGTATGTATTCGCTTGAAACGGTGTGATTGTCAATTCTGTCGCCTATCGGTACAAACTCTCTGGGCAGAGAAACATTTTTGTACGCAGGCCGCATAATCTTGCCGCCCGAAAGTATCTCTTCAAGTCTGTGTGCCGACCAGCCTGCAATTCTTGCCGACATAAACAGCGGTGTGAAAAGCTCCTCGGGAATTTTGAGTATTGAATAAATAAGTCCCGAATACAAATCAACATTTGCACAGATTTTCTTTTTAATTCCCTTGTATTTATAGAACAGCTCGGGAGAAATTCTTTCAATCCCCTCAAGGATTTTATATTCCTCTTCGTAGCCGTACTTTGCGGCGTAAATTCCCGCATCTCTTTTAAGAATTACTGCTCTCGGGTCGGACAGCGTATAAACAGCATGCCCCATACCGTAAATAAGTCCTGAGCCGTCGCCTGCCTGCTTATGAAGAATTTTAACAAGATAGTCTGCAAGCTGACCTTCGTCGGTGGGGTTTTTGACATTTTCCTTGATGTCCTTGACCATCTCGTAAACCTTGACATTTGCGCCGCCGTGCTTGGGTCCTTTAAGTGCGCCTATGCCTGCCGCTATTGCGGAGTAGGTATCTGTTCCCGTAGAGGTTACGCAGCGGGTGGCAAAGGTAGAGTTGTTACCGCCGCCGTGCTCAGCATGAATCATCATACATGTGTCGAGGATTTTTGCCTCTTCGTCCGTAAACTTCTTATCGGAGCGAATTGAACGAAGTATGGATTCAGCCATAGTGTTTTTGGTGTTATTCTGATGAATATACATACTCTTATGGTCGTAAACACGCCTTTTTACCTGATAGGCGTATGACATAATTGTAGGAATCTGCGCTATGAGCTGAATTGACTGACGAAGCACATTTTCAACCGATGTGTCGTCGGGATTTTCGTCAAAGGCGTAAAGCCCGAGCACTGCTGCGCCGACCTTATTCATAATATTTTTTGAGGGCGCCTTCATAATAATGTCCTCAATAAATTCGTCGGGCAGCTCCCTCGCCTGAGCAAGTACATTTGTAAATACATCAAGCTGTTTTTGTGTGGGCAGGTCGCCGAAAAGCAAAAGCCATGCAACCTCTTCAAAACCGAAGCGGTTTTCCGCTTTGCAGCCCTCAACTATGTCAGACATATTTATGCCTCTGTAAACAAGTCTGCCGGGCTTCGGCACTCTTTCGCCGTCGTCTATATAATAGCCTTCAACCGAGCAAACTCTTGTAAGCCCTGCCATAACGCCTGTGCCGTCGGCATTTCTTAATCCCCTTTTTACTTCAAAGCGGGAATAAGCCTCTTTTTGTATGCGGTTATTTTTTAAAAGCGCATCGCATAATATTTTAATATCAGAATCGGAAACCGATGAAATAAATTCAGACAAGTTATTTCCTCCTTTAATCCGAAATTTACAGAAAATTATAAAATCCCATTTTAATTCAATTTATTATTGTATATCAAAAATGCCTTAAAGTCAACGAAATACAAAGGATTTTATTAAAATCAGAGGTGCAAAAATGAAAAAATTTCTTTTACTTGTGATTGTTCTGTTCATTAGTATGCTTTTGTCGCCCTTGGCAGCTCTTGAACTTGACGGTTTCAGCTTTGAAAATGTAAAAACAAGACTGTTCACAAATCAAAAATCCGAACAAGCCGACAGCGCCGTTCAGCTTGAAGAAACAGCCGCCGCAACAGACGAAGAAGCCGAGACTGCCGTAAAGGTTATGGCAACGGCAAGCGGTAATATCATTACAACAAGCGAAAGAGAATATCTTATAGGCTGTGTGGCTTGCGAAATGCCTCCGACCTATGACAGCGAAGCGCTGAAAGCACAGGCAGTAGCGGCATACACAAATCTTATAAGATTAAAACAAAATCCCGACTCTTCACTAAACGGGGCTGACATAAGCGACAGCCCGTCAAAGCATCAGGGCTATTATACCGATGAACAGCTAAAAGAAAAGTGGGGCGACAAATACGATAAATATTATGAAAAAATTTCCGCCGCAGTTGACGCTGTTTACGGCGAAATAATAACATATGACGGCAAGCCGATAGTAGCGGCATACTGCGCAATAGCGCCCGGCAGAACTGAAAGCGCCGAGGTTATATGGCAGGGTGATGTGCCTTATCTGCAATCGGTTGTGTCCCCCGGTGACAAGCTTGCTCCCGATTACTCTTCAACCGTAATTTTTACTGCAGAGCAACTGAAGCAGGCTCTTTCTGCCGACAGCCAGATTACGCTTTCGGACAATCCTTCGGAATGGATAAGCAACATAACACTCAGCGAAAACAAAACAGGCGTCGTAAAGTCCTTAACCGTAGGTTCAAAAGAAATCACGGGAACAGCTATGCGCAGACTGCTTTCGCTGAGAAGCCCTGCGTTTTCGGTTGAATATAAAGACGGAAGCTTTATTTTCAATGTCGAGGGCTACGGACATTGTGTGGGAATGAGTCAATATTCAGCGGACTATATGGCAAAGTCGGGCAGTAATTATAAGGAAATTCTGAAGCATTACTATAAAGGTATAAAAATTGAAAAAAGCAGATAGATAAATTTTGTCTATCTGCTTTTTAAGTCAAATCATTCTGATTTAATCTGCCTGCCTGTTGCGTCAATTATGTAATTATCGCTATACAGAAGTTCGCTGACGCTGACAAAGCTGAAGCCTTTTTCCGACAGTTCGCTGAGAATTTCTTTCAAAGCCGCAGGTGTGTTTTTAACATCGTTGTGAAAAAGCAGAATCGACCCGTTTTCGCTTGCATTCAGCACTCTTCTGACAATATCCTCCGAGCTTAAGCCCTGCCAGTCAAGCGAATCAACCGACCACTGAACAGTTCTCATGCCAAGCTCTGCCGCAGCCGCTTCGCTGTCCTCGTTATATTCCCCTGAGGGCGCTCTTAAAAGCCTCGGCTTTTCGCCTGTTATGCTCTGAATTGCGCTGTTGCATTTTTCAATGTCCTCTTTTATATGCTGTTTCGGTAGCTTGCCGTAGAGCGTATGGTCATATGAATGGTTTGCTATTTCATGCCCTGCGTCATAAAACGCCTTTACGCTGTCAGGGTATTTTTCAGCCCAGGTGCCTACAACAAAAAATGTCGCTTTTGCGTTATATTCTTTAAGTATTTCTATAAGCTGCTGCGTGTCCTCTGCGCCCCAGGCGGCGTCAAAGGTTACGGCAAGCTTTTTTTCGTCAGTCTGCACGCAGTAGACGGGTATGCTCCGCTTTGTTCCTGCGGCAGTGCTGACAGAGCGTTCTCCGCCGAGTGCCGCAATCAGTATTATTCCCGTCAGTACAAGCATTACTGCTATAAAAATACCCCTTTTTGTTATAATAAAATACTTCATATTATCACCCCATATCAAGTATATTTATATACTATTGAAAAAAGAATTTAAATTTGTTGACTTTAATACTTTAAGTGTTATAATATATGCGACTTTATCACTTAAGGGGTAAAAAAATGAAAATTGTAATTGCCGGTGCAGGGCGCGTAGGTTATTCAATTGCCCGTGAGCTTTCCAAGGAAAATCACGATATTATAGTGATTGAGCAGGATGAGAAAAAACTCAAGGAAGTTTCAAACAACCTTGATGTGCTTACTCTTTCGGGTAATGCCGCAAGCTATGATACCTTAAAACAGGCAGAGCTTAAAAATGCCGACCTGCTTATAGCTGTAACCGAGGCTGACGAGGTTAATCTGCTTTGTTGCCTTGCAGCTAAAAAGCTCGGTGTTACTCACACAATAGCGAGAGTCAGAAACCGTGATTATTTCCGTCAGACCGCTTTCTTAAAGGATGAGCTCGGTCTTTCTATGACAATAAATCCCGAGGAAGAAACTGCAAGCGAAATTTCAAGAATTCTGCGCTTCCCCTTTGCTTCCAAGGTAGAGGCTTTTGCCAACAGCAAGGCTGAATCGGTTGAAATCAAGGTTACGCAGGACAGCGTTCTTAACAATATGAAGGTTGCCGATCTGCGTTTAAAGCTCGGCAATGTATTGGTTTGCGCCGTTTTAAGAAACAAGGAAGCCTTTATACCCCGAGGGGACTTTGTAATTAAAGCAGGCGACAGACTTAATGTCATAGGCTCCTATAAAGAGATAAACGAATTTACAAAAAAGCTCGGCAGAAGCCACAAGACAAAGAATGTGCTTGTACTCGGCGGCGGCAACATAGCTTATTACCTTGCAAATCAGCTCAAGGGCGCAGGAGTTTCGTTGAAGGTTATTGAGCACAAAAAGGATGCCTGCGAAAAGCTCAAGGATGCTTTCCCAAAGGTTAATATTGTTTACGGCAATGGAACAAACCCTGATGTTTTAAGTGAAGAGGGGCTTGAAATCGCTGACGCCTTTGTTGCCGTTACAGGCGACGATGAGGACAATATTATAAGCTCAATGTTCGCTATAACCAGCGGTGTTGATAAGGTTATTACAAAAATTAAAGAAAGCAAATTCATTAAAATGCTTGAAGCCGAACAGCTTGACAGCATAGTTCAACCCTCAAGCATCGCCACGCAAAGAGTTGTCCGTTATGTTCGCTCCATGCAAAACGCCTATGATATTAGCATTGATGCGCTTTACTATATTTTTGAACAAAGCGTTGAAATTTTAGAGCTGACTATAAACAACCATTTCCCGTACAGCGGTATTCCGCTTAAAGATTTGGCTGTTTCTCACGATGCTCTTGTTTCGGCAATTATTCATAACGGCCGTTGCATTATACCCGGCGGCGACGACTGTATAAGCGCCGGTGATATTGTTATTCTTACAACTACAAGAAAAGGGATTTTATCCCTTGACGATGTTGTGGAGGTAAAGTAATGAATTACCGGATGACGCTGAAAATTGTAGGGCGTGTTATAGGTATTGAAGCTGTGCTTATGCTTATACCCATGTGCGTCGCACTATATTTTTCGGAAAGTATAAAGGGCTTTTTGGTTGCAATAGCCGCTGCAGTTGCGTTTGCAGTTGTTTCAGGCATTATAACAAGAAACTGCGACAAAAAAATATATTCCAAAGAGGGCTTTACAAGCGTCGCTCTTTCCTGGGTTGCCATTTCGCTTATAGGCACTGTTCCGTTTGTTATCGAGGGCGAAATACCCAACTATATTGACGCTCTTTTTGAAACGGTATCGGGTTTTACTACAACAGGCTCAACGATTCTTCAAAACATCGAAGTTTTAAGCAAGGGCTTGCTTTTCTGGAGAAGCTTTACGCATTGGATAGGCGGTATGGGCATACTTGTCTTTATGATGGCGGTTGTTCCTATGAGCGAGGAGTATTCAATGTATATCATGCGTGCCGAGGTACCGGGTCCCGAAGCAGGTAAGCTAACCTCAAAAATACAACGCTCATCACTGATACTTTATTTAATTTATGTTTTTCTCACATTTTCGGAAATAATAGTGCTTGTCCTTTGCAGAATGCCTTTATACGATGCCGTGGTTCATACCTTCGGCACGGCCGGCACGGGCGGTTTCGGAATTAAAAACGACAGCATCGGCGCATACGCAAATCCGGCAATAGAAATTGCTATCGGCGTTTTTATGCTGCTGTTCGGTATAAATTTTAACCTTTATTTTCTCATACTGTTAGGCAAGTTTAAAGCTGTTCTCAAAAGCGATGAGCTGCGTTATTATCTTGCTCTTATTACCTTTTCAATGTTTACCATTGCCTTTAATATAAGACATTTTTACGACAGCTTTTCAACTGCTTTAAGAAGTGCTTTCTTTCAAGTCAGCTCTATTGCGACCACAACAGGCTTCTCAAGCACGGACTTCGACAAATGGCCCAGCTACAGCAAAATGATTCTGTTTGCGCTTATGCTTATCGGTGCCTGTTCGGGCAGCACGGCAGGCGGCATAAAGGTTTCAAGAATGATAATTTTAATCAAAACCATAATTGTTGAAATCAAGCATGTGCTTCATCCACATTCATTCAACTCTGTACGGCTCGGCGGTAAAACCGTAAGCAAGGAAATATTGCGAGGCACGCTTGTGTATTTTGTAATTGTAATTTTCTTCATCGGCTTCGGAAGTATTCTGCTGTCAATTGAGGGACATGACCTGATTACAACTGTTTCAAGCGTTGCAACCTGCATTTCAAATGTCGGGCCGGGATTTGCGGGCGTAGGTCCTGTACAAAACTTTTCCTTTTACTCTGCCGCTGCAAAACTGCTTTTACTTATTTATATGCTTCTCGGGCGGCTTGAAATGTTCCCGATGATAATATTATTCAACCCTAACACATGGAGTAAAAAGTGGCAATAAGCCTTTGTGCCGATAAAAAAGTAACGGTGAAAATATGAAAAAGCTATTTAAAAAATTATCTACCTTTCAGCTGATAATAATCAGCTTTGCTCTGATTATTCTTTTAGGAACAGTTTTACTGACGCTCCCAGTATCAAGCAAGGCAAAATGCTTTACCCCGTTCAGCGACGCACTTTTTACTGCAACCTCGGCAACCTGCGTAACGGGGCTGGTGGTGCATGATACCGCAACCTATTGGAGTAATTTCGGTCAAGTTGTAATTTTGCTGCTTATTCAAATCGGCGGGCTTGGCATAATTACTATTTCGATGTGGGTTTTAAGCCTTTCCGGCAAAAAGGTAAGCTTAAGGCAGCGTGAAACGGTACAGGAGTCCATATCCTCCTCCCGCTCGGGCGGAATTATTAAATTTACCTCCTTTGCAATTAAAACTACTGTATTGTTTGAGCTTTTGGGAGCAATAGCGCTTGCCTTTCCCTTCTGCTCGGAATTCGGTACGGTAAGCGGCATAAAATATGCTGTATTCCATGCAGTTTCGGCGTTCTGTAACGCCGGCTTTGACCTTATGGGCGTGAAAGAACCGTATTCGTCGCTCACCTCATATTCTTCAAACCCTTTGGTTAATATTACCGTTATGCTGCTCATAGTTATAGGCGGTTTGGGCTTTTTAACCTGGGAAGATGTTAAAACAAATAAAATTCATATAAAAAAATACCGTATGCAAAGTAAGGTAATTCTTGCGGTTACGGCTGTGCTGATTTTTATTCCTGCCGTCTGGCTTTTCTTTGCAGGCATGAAAAACACCTCAGAAATGAGTATTCCACAAAGGATTTTTACAGCGCTTTTTCAGTCTGTTACCCTTAGAACCGCAGGTTTTAACACGGTTAATCTTTCAAACATAAAAAGTGCTTCTATAATGATGATGATTTTGCTTATGCTTATCGGCGGTTCACCCGGTTCAACAGCCGGCGGTATGAAAACCACAACCCTTGCGGTGTTAATAGCCTCCGCTTTTTCCGTATTCAGAAAAAACAAGCAGACAAGAATGTTCAAACGAAGCATTGCCGAAGCAAAGGTTAACGACGCTTCCGCAATTTTGTTGTTTTATATTGTTATGTTTTTGTCAGCTTCTGTCGCTGTATGCACATTGGAAAGTATACCTTTAAAGGACTGCCTTTTTGAATGCGCATCTGCCTTAGGCACAGTCGGTCTGACTCTCGGCATAACGCCTCAGCTTCACACCGCCTCAAAACTTATACTTATAGCACTTATGTTTCTCGGCAGGGTCGGCGGTCTAACCTTTATTTATGCTGCAGGCTCAGCTAAAAAATTTGATATATCAAAATACCCACAGGAAAATATTACGGTTGGATAAGAAAGGAAAAAGCGTATGAAATCTGTATTACTTATCGGCGCAGGACTGTTCGGAAAGCATATTGCAGAGGAGCTCAATGACCGTGGTCATGAAATAATGGCGGTAGATATTGACGAGGAAAAAATAAATTCCGTTATAGATTTGGTTTTAAACGCTCAAATCGGTAACGCTTGCAACCCTGCGTTTTTAAGCTCTCTTGACATTCCAAGCTTCGATGTTTGTATTGTTACCATCGGTGAGGATTTTCAGGCTTCGCTTGAAACCACCTCTCTTCTTAAAGAGCTTGGCGCAAGACATGTAATTTCAAGAGCTTCCAACGAAACACATAAAAAGTTTTTACTGCGAAACGGAGCAGACGAGGTCGTTTACCCTGAAAAGCAGCTTGCGGCATGGACTGCCATAAAATGCACTTCGTTAAATATTATTGACTATATACCGTTACCGGGAGAATATGCGATTTATGAGATACACGCCCCTGCAGAGTGGGCAAACCGCTCCATAGGTGAGCTCGATGTACGCAAAAAGTACAAAATAAATATTCTGGCGATAAAGAAAAACGGAGTACTCAATCCCGAAATCACCTCTGCTACCGTAATAGATTATTCGGATTCCTTGCTGGTGCTCGGAACAGAGCACACTGTTAACAAATGCTTCCATTTATAATTTTATAAATTACAAAACCTAATTTATACGGCAGGAGAAAACCTGCCGTATTTTGTTGCTCCGAAAGTCTGTTTATGCTACAATATCTTTACCAAATCTTAACTTTTTCTTTTTCTCATATTTGAAAAGGAATGTTAAATTAGGTACAACGGATTCAGGGAAAGAAACGGAGAAAACTATGTACACTGTGCTTATCTGCGACGATGACGAGGCAATACTCGAATCAGTCCGCATATACCTTGACAACGAGGGATACAAGGTTTTAACAGCTTGCGACGGCGAGCAGGCGCTTGAATTGATAAACAAAAACACGATTCATTGCGTAGTGCTTGACATTATGATGCCAAAGCTTGACGGTCTTAAAACTACGCTTAAAATCAGGGAAAAGTATACTTTCCCGATCATTCTGCTTTCTGCAAAAAGCGAGGACACAGACAAAATCACAGGCTTAGGCTTCGGCGCAGACGATTATGTAACAAAGCCCTTTAATCCTCTGGAGCTTGTTGCAAGGGTAAAATCACAGATAAGGCGCTATGTAAGCTTCGGCTCGCTTGAAATCACAAACAGTCAGCTGGTAACAGGCGGCGTGGTGCTTGACACTCAGGCAAAAACCGTAACCGTTGACGGCACCGAGGTCAAGCTTACGGCAATGGAGTACAGAATACTCGAATTTTTAATGCAGAATATGGGCAGAGTGTTCTCCTCCTCGCAAATTTATGAAGCGGTCTGGAACGAGCCGTCATACACAAGCGAAAAAACAGTCACCGTACATATAAGAAATATCCGTGAAAAGCTTGAAATCAATCCCAAAGATCCGAAATACTTAAAGGTGGTGTATGGTCTTGGATACAAATGCGAAAAAATTTAAATACTCAACGGTAAAAAAGCTTCTTTGCATACTTGTTTGCGCAATTACCTTCTTTTTTGCGCTGAAAATAGGTACAACTACCGTTTTCACTGCGGTATATTTACAGGATGAATACTATACCTCACAAAACGCTCAGAGCACGGTGCTTTCGGACTGGACAGCAAGCCGCAGCTTTTATCGGGCTTTCGGAAACGATATTGCTTCTGTTAAAGACCTTGTAAGCAATGAGACCGATACAGCCGACATCACCCAAAAGCTTGTTGAGGCAAAGCAGGATTATATTGCAAGTGCTCTCGAAGAAGCTGAAAAACTGAAAGCAGCTGCCGCAGAGACCGCAAGGCAGCAGGAAACACAGCCGTATTATGACAGTGACAACGGCGAAAACATAACCGAGCCTGTTGAAGAGATTACATATTACAGCGACGCTTACCGGAATAACTCTGCAAGCGTAAGAATTACTGTAAACAACAGCACTGTCGGCTATTTTGATGTTTTCATTAATGACAATGAACAAACTCTTTCAAAACGCTTTGACGGGCACATAAATGAATGGGTAAGTACATATTATTACCGTCTTATAAACGCAGAAATTCATAAGCCGTCAAACGAGCTGCATTACTATGTAAGACTCGGCGAAAATGTAAACAGCAACCTGAAAGACTTTGACGAAATATTAGCTTATTCCGCAGATATTTATTTTATAGTTAAAAACGGCGCTCTTGAATACAAGGGCATTAACGAAAAGGTTGCAAAAGATATTTTTGAAAATATAAGCAACTTTTCGAGCATTTCCGACACCACGCTTTATGCTTATTTAAACACCTCCGAGCTTACAAACACAGGCTTTGAAGCCCTTGTTGACGCAGAGGTGAGAAATGAAAACACAACCTACTCTCAGCTTTATGAAATGCATAACCAAGCCGTAAAATCAGGCGGCAAGGTTGCAAGAAATGCAATTATTACGCTTATACTTTTAGTAGTAAGCTTCTCCTTTGGCTTTGAGTATTTTGGAATTTCGGGCAAGAGCGACGAGGAAGGTGTTGCGAAGCTTCGTTTTTATGATTACATTCCGTTCGAAATCGCTCTGGCAGCTGTCGGCGGCATAATTACGGGACTTTTCTTTGCAGCCGTTGAAATTATTGAGGAGCTGCTCTCGACTGAAATTTCAATGGCGTCGGTTTATGCAATCATTATAATGGGCATGCTTTCCTGGGCTTGTCTGTTCATTTTCTGTGCCTCAACCGCAAGGCATTTTCATTCAGGCAGAAAGTTTTATAAGCACTTTATTTGTTATTGGCTTTTACTCGCCTGTTGGAAAATTATAAAATTCTGCGGCAAAGCGCTCAAAGCAATTTTCCTCGCATTTATTGCTGCTCTCAAAAAGATTTTCGGCGGTATAAGTTCAATTTCAAAAAGAGCCGCTTCGGGCTTTTACTATAAGCCTAAAAAATTCAAACGGAATGTCATTGCCCTGGTACTGCTCTGGTTCTTTACGGATTTACTTTTAGCCGGCTTTTTTGCGCTGTCCGTGGCAAATTATGCGCCCGTGTCTGCCATACTTTTTGCCCTGCTGTTCGCCGTGGGCAACGGATATGTGCTTTACAGAGTTTGCTTATATGTTAAAAATCTTGATATGATTATTGACGCAAGCTCAAAGCATGAGGATATAGCTGTTGATTTAAACAGCCTTGACCTCTCCTTAAAAACGCTTGCAGAAGGTATGCGCTACACCAACGTCGAGTTGCAAACGGCAATTAACAAGGCAGTAAAAGATGAAAGACTCAGAACAGAGCTTATTACCAATGTTTCACATGACCTGAAAACACCGCTTACCTCAATTATTGTGTATGTTGACCTGCTCTCAAAATGCGACATCGACGACGAAAAGGCGCAGGAATATATAGCCGTACTTGATGAAAAGGGCAAAAAATTAAAAAAGCTGATAGATGACCTTATTGAAGCGTCAAAGGTTACCTCGGGCAATGTTACCATTACCCCGACAAATATAAATCTTTCAGAGCTTTGCCTACAGGCAACCGTTGAAGCTCAGACGGATTTTGAAAAGGCTGGGCTTGATCTGGTTGTAAAATCAGGTGAGAGGCAGACCATAGTCTACGCCGACGGCACAAAGACTAACCGTATTATTGAAAATCTGCTTTCAAACGCTCGCAAATATTCGGCAAAAGCTTCAAGGGTTTATGTCAGTGTTTATGAAGAAGACGGACAGGGAATTTTTGAAATCAAAAACATCTCAGCCCAGCCACTCGACATTACGCCCGAAGAGCTTACAGAACGCTTCGTGCGGGGTGACAAGTCAAGAAATAAGGATGGCAACGGCTTAGGTCTTTCAATAGCCAAGGAGCTTTGCAGTTTACAACACGGTGAGCTTGAACTGCAGATTGACGGCGACCTTTTTAAAGCAAGAGTTAAGCTGCCAAAACCAAAAATGTAAAAACAGAAAAAACGGCAAGGTTAAACCTTGCCGTTAATTTTTTATTTAATTTATTAAAGCTTTGCCGCAAGCTCTTTGAGATAGGCTTTGAAATCCTCACCTATTTCCGCATGGTTTAAAGCAACCTCGCAGTTAGCCTTCATAATGCCGAGCTTGTTGCCCATATCATAACGGATGCCGTCAAAATCAACCGCATTGAGCTTGCCCTTTGCGGCAAGACCGAGCATACAGTCTGTAAAATAAACCTCTCCGCTTTTCTTGTCGGGCGGTGTCTGCTTAATCATATCAAATATTTCGGGCGGCATTACAACTCTGCCGAGAATTGAATAGCAGGACATAATTTCCTCGGGTGTAGGCTTTTCAATAATGTTATGCACCTGCATAATTCTGTCCTCAATAGGAGTAATATCAAGAGAACAGTACTTCGGCACATCCTCTCTCGGCACCTCTTTAACACCGACACAGCCTGCATCATATTTTTCGTAAGCCTTCATAAGCTGCCCGATTACAGGATTGCCCTCGGGTGAAATTATAACATCATCACCGTAAAGAATTGCAAACGGCTCGTCGCCTATGAATTTTTCAGCGCAAAGTATAGCGTGCGCAAGTCCCTTTGTCTCCTTCTGCCTTATAAAATAAACATTTGCAAGATTTGCAGGGTAGAGAACATCTTCATATATCTTCTGCTTTGAGGGATTATTTTTAAGATTAGCCTCAAGCTCAAAGGAATGGTCAAAATGGTCCTCAATTACACCCTTTCCCCTGTTTGTAATAATGAGAATGTCCGTAATACCCGCTGCGACAGCCTCTTCAACAATATATTGAATTGCAGGCTTGTCCACGATATTAAGCATTTCCTTCGGCACTGACTTTGATGCAGGCAGTACTCTTGTACCGAGTCCCGCCGCAGTAATAATTGCCTTTGTAATTTTTTTCATATACAATCCACCTTTTATTTTATAAATTGCAGCAAAGCTGAAACAACTTCGTTTGCAATAAGAGAACCTACCAATGAAAGCGCAAGGTACAGTACAGACACTCCGCCCTTCTTAAACAGTAACAGCCTGTAGCTTTCGGGGCTTGTTGCCTCCTGCTTTGCGGCGGCAATATCTCTTTGCGCCTTTGTCTTATAAAGCGCATTGCCCATAAAGCCGCTGAAAAGCGCTACTGCAAAATTAAAGGCATAGCTGATATATAATTCTGGCAAGGCTATAACCTGCTCAGCTGACTGCAAAAGCTCTTCCTGAGAAATCTGACCTGCATAAAACTGCTGCATTGCAGCGTTGTACGCCTCGTTTGCCTGAACAACTCTGTCGGTTGTGCAAAAGCCGTTAACAAGTACAATCAAAAGCATTATAACAGCGCCGATAGCAGGCATTTTTCTGTAAAAGAACCAATACGGCGAGAAGAAAAATGATGCCCAGTTAAATGACAGTCTGCTGCCCGTTTTTTCCATTTTATAGAATTTCGGTATATATTTGTGGGCGTTTCTCTGAACATACTCTGCGGTGTCCGCAACAGTATTGCCGCCGATTATTTCATCCGGCTGAATCTGAATAACATTGTTGCCGAACGGCTGCTGCATATTCGGAAGATTTACGGGCATACCTGCAGGACCGCCCTGCATATTGTTGTAAAGTCTGCCGCCGCAGTTTTTACAATTAGGCTCTTCAACGGGATTTTCCGTGCCGCAGTACGGACAAAGTATAATATTGTGCCCGTCAGAACTGTTTTTTTCGTGCATGCCCAGACGGTTGAAAAGCTCCTCATCCTCTTTCGGCTGCCATTCAAAGCCCTCGGCATGCTTAGCTTCATTAAAGCAGGTCTTATTTTCAATATAGCATGCTCTGTGATGCGGCGTGCCGCAGATAGGACAAACAACAACATCATCATTTTCGGTAAACTGTCTGTTGCAAACAGGACAGGTTTCTTTAGTAAAATTCATAATACCATCTCTTTAGATAAAATTTGTATATCGCTTAAACATTGATTTCAACGCTTATACCCAAATCCTCTTTATAGCGCTCAAGAATAGGTTTAACTTCATTCTCAACAAACTCTGCAACCTGCTTGGGCGCTCTGCCGATAAAGCTTTCAGGCTTCATATGAGAAAGAATTTCCTCTTTTGTAAGACCGAATGCGCTGTCAGCGGCAATTCTGTCAACAAGATCGTTTTCCTTGCCCTCAACCTTGACTACTGCGCCTGCCGCCATCGAATGCTGACGGATTTTTTCGTGTAATTCCTGACGGTCGCCGCCCTTTTTTACTGCCGCCATCATAATGTTTTCTGTTGCCATAAACGGAAGTTCTGCCAAAAGATGCTTTTCAATCATTTTCGGGTAAACAACCAGACCGCTGATAACATTTATATAAAGCTCAAGAATTGCGTCTACCGACAAAAACGCCTCAGGTACGCTTATTCTCTTGTTTGCAGAGTCATCAAGCGTTCTCTCAAACCACTGTGTCGAGGCAGTGATTGCAGGGTTGATTGCGTCTGCAATTACATAGCGTGCAAGCGAGCCGATTCTCTCACTTCTCATCGGGTTACGCTTATACGCCATAGCCGAGGAGCCAATCTGATTTTTCTCAAACGGCTCTTCAAGCTCTTTTTCGTGCTGTAAAAGTCTTAAATCGTTGGAGAATTTATATGCCGACTGTGCAATTCCCGAAAGGACTGACAGCACATTGTAGTCAAGCTTTCTTGAATATGTCTGTCCCGAAACGGCAAAGCAGGCAGTAAAGCCCATTTTTTCGGCAATCTTTTTGTCAAGTGCCTTGATTTTTTCATCGTCGCCGTCAAACAGCTCTACAAAGGATGCCTGAGTGCCTGTTGTGCCCTTTGAGCCTAAAAGCTTCATCTGTGAAATCTGAAATTCAAGCGTATTTATGTCGAGCACCAAATCGTTAAGCCAGAGCGTTGCTCTTTTGCCGACGGTTGTAGGCTGTGCAGGCTGATAATGAGTGTATGCAAGACAGGGCATATCCTTGTACTCAAGAGCAAAGGCAGAGAGTTTGTCTATAAGATTGACAAGCTTTTTTCTGACAAGCTTCAGAGCCTCGGTCATAATTATAACATCCGTATTATCGCCGACATAGCATGATGTTGCGCCGAGGTGTATAATTCCCTTTGCCTTCGGACACTGTACGCCGTATGCATAAACATGGCTCATAACATCATGGCGAACCTCTTTTTCCCTTGCCTGGGCAACCTCGTAATTTATATCGTCGGCATGCTCCTTCAGCTCGGCAATCTGCTCGTCTGTAATGTCAAGTCCAAGCTCTTTTTCGCTTTCTGCAAGGGCAATCCACAGCTTTCTCCATGTCCTGAATTTATAATCAGGTGAGAAAATGTATTTCATTTCCTTGCTCGAATACCTTGAATTTAACGGACTTTCATAGATGTCTTTCATTTCTTTCTCCTTTTGCATATTCCTTTAATGCATTGTATTCAATATAATTCCAAGCGTTTTCAAATTCTCTTTGATTTCTTATAATTCTTTCGTTATAACCTCTTTGCCAG